>JAZSHZ010000316.1:0-4161 GCA_045533555.1 Eubacteriales bacterium | reverse complement strand
GAAAATTTGAGACAGAACGACACATAGACCGTTCCCTATATATAAATTCTCCGCTTGTGTTCTTGTGCCTTTTTCGACAGTCTGAAAGATACGGAAAAATATTCCGTATCTTTTTAATTTACTGGAAATTTAGAAATAGATGTGTTATAATATGATAGACTACTTATGAAAAGATTTTGAGAGGTTAAAATATATGGCACAGACAAAGAAAAAAACAAATACAACGCAATCGCGAAAAACACCTAAAAGAAGGAAAAAGACGCAGACCGCGCATATCACTCAAAAGCGCCGCGCTCAGCTTAATCAGCGTTGGGCATTCGTTTCGCTTTTTGTATCGCTTTTGCTGTTCCTTGCGCTTTTCAGGGTTGATGCAAGCCTCATAACTATTCTCGGAGATTTCCTTCGCGCATCAATCGGAATCGGCTTTATAATATTGCCGTTTGCGCTCGTGCTTGTCGCGGTTCTTCTTATCATAAGCCGGGGCAAACCGATAAAGTGGCGTGTTATATCGGCTCTTATGATTCCTTATTGCATAGCGGCGGTAGGGCATGCGTTTGTCGGAACGGTCGATACATCCTGGAGCGCTATGACGGAATCCTGCGGCGGTGTTCTTGCGGGATATCCGACGGCGTTGCTCGTCGGCGGAATAAGCCGAATCGCAACCTCTATTCTGTTTGTCATGGCAACTTTGTTTGTTATTCTCAGTGCGTTTGATCTCACTATAATCAACGTTTATGACTATCTCAGGGACGTCTTTGCCGGAATGTATAAGGAAGTTGATTATGAGGAGGAAGAAGAACCGGAAGAGAAGCCCGAAAAGCCTGAGAGAAAGCCGCGTCCGGTTGAAGAAAAGCAGCGCAGACGCAAACCGATATCAATCGATATTCCGCTTGATGATGAGGTTGTTCCCGCAAAGGAAGAGCCGGAAGAGGTTTCCGTGCAGGAAGAAGAGCCGGAGCTTGCGCTTCCTGCTTCAAATGTCAGATCTCCGCTTGATTTCATAAATGAAGAGGAAGTTGCGGGAACCGTTGAAGCCGAAGAAGCGGTTGAAACCGGAGAAACGGTGGAAAAGAACGAAACAGAAGTTCATATCAATGAAGACAACTTCACGGAAGATGTTCTCGCGGCAATAGAGGAGAGCGAGAAGAAGGAGCTTGAAAAGCGCGAAGAGATCGTTGCAAGCGGCGATGATTTCGCAGTTCCGACCAAGGTCGAGGAGAAGCAGCTTTATGCATATCCTCCGCTTTCGCTTCTCAATCCGCCGTCGGTTGAAAAGACAACGAATGCATCGACTGAGCTTCAGAGTGTTGCGATGCGCCTCCGTGAGACGATACATAGCTTCGGCCTTGAAATCAAGGTTGTTAACATAGTCAGAGGTCCTTCGGTCACGAGATTTGAAATTCAGCTCGACGCGGGCGTCAAGCTCTCAAGGCTCACAAATCTCGCGGATGATATCGCGCTTTGCCTCGGTGTAACGGGCGTGTTCATTGCTCCCGTTCCCGCAAAGTCGCTTATCGGTATTGAAGTTCCGAATAAGACGGTTCAGGTCGTCAATATCTCCGAGGTTATTTCCTCTGAGGAATTTTCAAAGAACGAAAGCAATGTTGCGTTTGCGCTTGGTAAGGATATAACGGGCAAGTGCGTTGTTTCAGATATTGCAAAGCTTCCGCATATGCTTATAGCGGGAACGACAGGTTCAGGTAAATCCGTTTGCGTAAACTCGCTTATCATAAGCCTTCTCTATCGCTCCTCGCCCGAGCAGGTCAGATTTATAATGGTTGACCCGAAGGTCGTTGAGCTCAGTATTTATAACGGCATTCCGCATCTTCTCGTTCCGGTTGTTACGGATGCGAAGAAGGCGGCGGGCGCATTGCAGTGGGCAGTTGTTGAAATGATGCGCAGATATGACTTGTTTGCAAAGAGCGGTGTCAGAAATATGGAAGCATACAACAAAGCCGTCTCGAAATCAGGTGATGCGGATCCGCTTCCGAATATCGTCATAGTCATAGACGAGCTTTCTGACCTTATGACGGTTGCGAGAAAGGATGTCGAAGCTTCCATTCTCCGTTTGACGCAGATGGCGCGTGCAGCGGGTATGCACCTCATCATCGCGACACAGCGCCCCTCGGCGGATGTCATAACGGGTGTTATCAAATCCAATGTTCCTTCGCGAATTGCTTTTGCGGTTGCATCAAAGCTTGAATCGAATATCATTCTCGGCAGAGCGGGCGCAGAAGCGCTCATCGGTAAGGGTGATATGATGTATGAGCCGATTGGTGCAGGTAAATCAACGCGCGTTCAGGGATGCTTTATTTCCTCCGATGAGGTTGAAGCGGTTGTAAACTATATCAAGCGCAACGGAGAAGCTGAATATTCGCAGGAGATTATCGATCAGATTGAGAAGCAGACCGCACAGAATGAAGGAAATGAAGGCGGAGGCGCGTTTGACGGCGATGACGATGCGGACGATATGCTTATGGCGGCGATTGACGTCGTCGTTGAGTCAGGTCAGGCTTCAACGTCTATGCTTCAGAGAAGATTGAAACTCGGCTATTCGCGCGCGGCACGAATCATCGACCAGATGGAGGAGCGCGGAATTGTCGGTGAATTTGAAGGCTCAAAGCCGAGAAAGATACTCATTACACGCGATGAGTGGAAAGAAATGAAAATGCGCAGAGAGGATATGTAACATTGAACGGTTTCTTGCCAATTAGTAAAGCGGATATGTTGGAGCGCGGATGGGAGTATTATGATTTCCTCTATATAACGGGAGATGCATATGTCGACCACCCGAGCTTCGGCGTTGCCGTAATTTCCCGTGTGCTGGAAGCAGCGGGCTACAGGGTTGCAATTATGGCACAGCCCGATTGGAAGGATGTCGAAAGCTTCCGCGCGCTCGGAAAGCCGAGGCTCGGAATCCTTGTGACAGGCGGCAACATAGATTCGATGGTTGCTCATTATACCGTCGCGAAGCACAGGCGCCGCCGCGATGACTATACCCCGGGCGGAGTTATGGGAAAGCGCCCCGACCGCGCAATGACGACTTATTGCAGAATGGCAAGGCGCGCGTATCCCGATCTTCCGATCGCCGCAGGCGGGCTTGAAGCATCGCTTCGCCGCTTTGCACATTATGATTATTGGGACGATGAGGTCAGAGGCTCGGAGCTTATTGAATCGGGCGCAGATCTGCTTATGTTCGGGATGGGCGAGAAGACGATAGTTCAGCTTGCCGATGCTCTGAATGAGGGCATTCCCATATCCGAAATAAAGAACATTAGGGGAACGGTCTATAAATCCGAAACAGTCGATGATTGCATCTATCCTTTTGTGACAGTACCGTCCTATGATGAAGTCAGGGCAGATAAAAGAAAATATGCGATAGCCGCGAAAACCGAGCAGGATGAGCAGGACCCGATAAGAGGTCGCGCCGTCGTGCAGAAGCACGGCGATGTTTTTATCGTGCAGACCCCGCCGCAGTATCCTATTGAAACGGAAGAGTTTGACCGCGTCTATGAGCTTCCATATATGCGAGATTATCATCCGTCATATGAAAAACTCGGCGGAGTAAAGGCAATCGAAGAGGTCAAATTTTCAATTATTCACAACAGAGGATGTTTCGGCGGATGTAATTTCTGTTCGCTTGCATTTCATCAGGGGAGAATGATAAGCACAAGAAGCCATGATTCGGTTGTCAATGAAGCGAAAAAACTGACCGAAATGAGCGATTTCAAAGGATATATCCACGATGTCGGTGGCCCGACTGCGAATTTCAGGCACACGTCGTGTGAAGGGCAGAAGGAGCGCGGAATGTGCAAAAAGAATTGCCTTGCGCCGCAGCCCTGCAAGAATCTCCATGTTGACCACAGTGACTATATCTCGCTTCTGCGAAAGCTTCGCGAGCTTCCGAAGGTCAAGCGAGTTTTTATCCGCTCGGGAGTCAGATTCGATTATGTTATGGCGGATAAGAATGATGAGTTCTTCCATGAGCTTGTCAGATATCATGTCAGCGGTCAGCTCAAGGTTGCTCCCGAGCATTCTTGCGATGGAGTTCTCCGATATATGAATAAGCCTCGTTTTGAGGTGTATCGGAGATTTTATAAGAAATATTTTGAGCTTGATGCGAAGTATAAGAAGAATCAGTATCTCGTTCCTTATTTTATC
>JAZSHZ010000155.1:0-10788 GCA_045533555.1 Eubacteriales bacterium | reverse complement strand
CCGGAAACAACAACAAATCTGATAAACCTCAGGAAAGCGCCGCACTTACACTCTTTTTCTATGCCGCACTTCTCTCATACAAAAAGCTCTTTAATGACGGACGGTATGCAGGCATTATGAAGGAAATTGAAAGTAATTTCCATAATACCTTCTGGAGTGAAGATAATATGGCTTATTCAACCTTCAGTGATAAAAAACACTTTACAGAGCTTGTGCAATCTCTTGTTCTCCTTTGCGGATTGGTACCTGAAGATTTTTCCGGAAAACTGCGCAGTGAGCTTGCAAATGATGAAAATCCATGGATAAAGATAACACTGTCACACTATATATATAAGATTGATGCACTTATGGGAGAGCCTGAAAAGTATTATAATCACATAAACAGCTATATTATAAAAACCTGGGGAAATATGCTTTTTTCCGGTTCAACAACATTCTGGGAGACCATAAATGGCGGAGACGCCTTCACCAAGGCCGGTAGTCTTTGCCACGGTTGGAGCGCTGTTCCGATTTATTTCTGGCACAAGTATTCCCCCAACGCAAAAAGCAATGCTTCAACAGAAAATTAAGCAAATGTTAAATAAATACAATATGTATTTTTTCACTTGACACAAGGCGCTATTTGTGGTAAAATACATTATTGTAAAGCGAGTTGACTTTACAAAGGAGGATTTCGTATGAGAAATGTTACTCTCGAGCTTACGATTTTATTCGATTTCTATGGTGATATACTGACAGAAAAGCAACGCGAAATTTTTGATCTGTATTATAACGAAGATTTGTCTCTCGCAGAGATTGCAGAACATCTCAACATAACCCGTCAGGGAGTGCGAGACAGCGTTGTCCGCTCCGAGGAAATCCTTCGCAATTTTGAAACGAAGCTCGGTCTTGCCGAAAAATACGGCAAGCTTTCGGAGAATGTCCGAAAGATCACCGCAGCTGCGGAGCGCATTCAAGTTATCAATGACACAAACTACAGAAACTATGAGCTGGATGCTTGCGCAAAAGATATTGCAGAGCTCGCAAAGGCTCTTGACGACTAATTTTAACGGAGGCAGCAAATGGCTTTTGAAAGTCTTTCCGATAAACTTTCCGCCGCATTCAAAAAACTACGTTCAAAAGGGCGTGTTTCCGAGCGCGATGTCAAGGATGCAATGCGCGAAATCAAGCTTGCCCTCCTTGAAGCGGATGTCAATTTCAAAGTTGTCCGAGATTTTGTTTCAAAGGTTTCCGAACGCGCAGTCGGCACGGAAGTCCTTGAAGGTCTCAACCCGGCGCAACAGATCGTCAAAATAGTCAACGAAGAAATAACGGCACTTATGGGCGGTGAAGGTGAAAAACTCAACATCTCCTCCAAGCCACCGACAATAGTTATGTTTGTCGGTCTTCAGGGTGCAGGTAAAACAACCAATATTGCAAAACTTGCATCTCACCTCAAGAAAAAAGATTCCAAGCGACCGTTGCTTGTCGCCTGCGACATATACAGACCCGCTGCAATCAAGCAGCTTGAGGTTCTCGGTTCACAGCTTGACATTCCTGTCTTTAAAGCAGAGGGTAAGAAGCCGATCGAGATTGCTCGGCTTGCAAAAGCTCACGCCGAGACACACGGTAATGATATTGTTTTCCTCGACACGGCAGGACGACTCCACATCGACGAAGAGCTTATGAACGAGCTCAAATCCATTAAAGAAGAGGTTAACCCGACCGAGATCATGCTCGTCATCGATGCAATGAGCGGTCAGGACGCAGTCAGCACGGCATCTGCATTCAACGAAGCACTCGGAATCGACAGTGTTTTTCTCACAAAGCTTGACGGCGATGCGAGAGGCGGCGCAGCGCTTTCCGTCCGCGCGGTTACGGGCAAGCCTATCAAATTTGTCGGTGTCGGCGAAAAACTCGACGGAATCGAGCAATTCCATCCCGACAGAATCGCATCTCGAATTCTCGGTATGGGCGATGTACTTTCTCTCATCGAGAAAGCCGAGCAAGCTTTTGACGAAAAAAAGGCAGTTGAACTAGAAAAGAAGATTCGCGAAAATTCTTTTACACTGACAGATTTCCGCGAGCAGATGCAACAGATGCAGAGCATGGGCTCAATGACAGACCTTCTCAAGATGATCCCCGGAATTGATCATAAAGCTCTTTCCGGTGTCAAGATAGACGAGAAGGCATTGGTTCACATTGATGCAATAATCTCGTCCATGACTCCTTATGAAAGAGATAACCCGACGGTTATCAACTTCAGCAGAAAGAAAAGAATCGCCGCAGGAAGCGGCGTCAGCGTTGAAGAAGTCAATAAGCTTCTCAAGCAATTTGAAGCTTCGAGAAAAATGATGAAGCAGATGACGGGCGGTGCTATGATGAAGCAAATGTCCCGCAAGGCCCGCCGGGGAGGACGCGGAGGTTTCCCCTTCTCGTTCTGACAAACCATGTAAGCAAACAACTTTATATATATTTGCTTTATATTTGATATGGAGGTGAAAAAATAATGGTTAAGATCAGACTTCGCAGAATTGGTGCTAAGAAGGCTCCGTTCTATCGTGTTGTTGTTGCTGATTCCAGATTCCCGCGCGACGGCAGATTCATCGAGGAACTCGGAACATACAACCCGCTTACAGATCCCGCTGAAATCAAAATCGACACAGACCGCGCTCTTGAATGGATCAAGAAAGGCGCACAGCCGACAGATACTGTGAAATCCCTCTTAAAGCGTACGGGAGCTATCCAGTAAATTGCCACCGGTTAAACCGGAGAAAAGGTGACGACCTATGAAAAACCTTTTAATTTACATTGCAAAAAGCCTTGTTGAAAATCCCGACGCAGTTAATGTCACTGAAGTCCAGAAGGAAGACGGGCTCGTTCTTGAGCTTCGCGTCGCACCCGAGGATATGGGAAAAGTTATCGGTAAGCACGGCCGCATCGCGAAGGAAATTCGCACAATCATCAAAGCTGCCGCACTCAAAGATAACGTCAAGGTATCGGTCGATATTGTTGACTGATTAAAATCACGGGGCTGTCCTCTTTTGCGACAGCCCCGAATTTATTTCTCATCTATATGAGGTGAAATTTATGGAATTTATTGAAGCCGGAAAAATCGTCAATACTCACAGTGTCTACGGTGAGCTCAAGGTTCAGCCCTGGAGCGACACCGATGATTTTCTCTGTGATTTTGACGTTGTATATATAGACGGAAAACCTTTTGAGGTTGAGCGTGCAAGAGTGCATAAAACCTGCGTTCTCCTCAAGCTTTCGGGAATCAACAACATAAACGAAGCTCAGAAATATCGCAACAAGCTCATCTGCGTCGACCGCGATGAGGTTGAGCTTGATGACGGAGCATATTTCATCGCAGACCTTGAAGGGCTCACGGTTATTGATGCCGATGGCACTGAGCTCGGCAAAATCATCGAAGTGCTCACCCTCCCTTCCAACGATGTCTATGTCATTCGCGGAGAGCACGAATATATGATTCCCGCAGTTGAAGAATTCATCAAGGATGTTGATCTCAATGCAGGAATAATGCACGTTTCGACAATTCCCGGAATGCGCGTTGAAAAAGGCGGTGAGCAAGATGCGCATTGACATTATGACACTTTTTCCCGATGCCTGCAACGCTATGATGAGCGAAAGCATCATCGGAAGAGCAAGGCGCGACGGCAAGCTCACTCTCAATTTCCACCAGATACGCGACTACACGAAAAACAAGCAGAAGCAGGTTGATGACTATCCCTACGGCGGAGGAATGGGTATGGTTATGTATGCCGATGCACTTTACAACTGCTGGGCGGCAATCAAGGAAGAATCTCCGAACGCCCACACGATATACATGTCTCCGCAAGGCTCTGTATTCAATCAGGAAAAAGCCAAAGTTCTTTCTTCCGATTATACCGATCTGATTCTCGTCTGCGGTCATTACGAAGGCATTGATGAGCGTTTTATAGAGGAATGCGTTGATGAGGAGCTCTCAATCGGAGATTTCGTCCTCACCGGAGGCGAGATCCCCGCAATGGCAGTTACGGACGCAATCGCAAGAATGCTCCCCGGAGTGCTTTCTGATGAGGAATGCTTCTCCGAAGAAAGTCACTATGACGGGCTTCTCGAATATCCGCAATACACACGTCCTTCAGTATGGCACGATCGCGAGGTTCCCGAAATTCTGCTTTCAGGTCACCACGCAAACATAAAGAAATGGCGCCGTGAGCAATCGATAATACGGACATATAAAAAGAGACCCGATATGCTCATAAATGCTCCTTTGACGCCGAAAGAAAAAGCATTCGTTGAGCTTCTTAAAGCCGAGGACGAAAATTAATCCCGCACACAGCTATATATACCGAAAAAACAAGAAGCGAAGGATTGAGAAGATTGCAGCTTGCAAGCGCAACACATAGCCCGGAGAGCAGTCCTATCGAAAGCAATGTCATTGCATAGCTTACGAAATATGCCACACGAAGCGGCATAAATGAAAGCGCAAGCGACAAGACGATTCGTCCGCCGTCAAGCGGGTAGACCGGTATAAGATTTATTGCACTTATTACAAGGTTTATCCCCGAAAAGAATTTCAGAAATTCAATATCAAAGGCTCTTGCCGCCGCAGAGGCACAAACGGCAGTTATTATTCCTGCCGCAGGTCCTGCGGCGGCAATTATAATTTCACGGCAATATGATATATATTGAAGCTCAGGCACATCAATTCTTATTCCAAACGCGCGTATATCTATCCTTTCTATTTTTCCTCCGCAAAGCTTTATCGCAATGATATGTGAAAACTCATGAATACAAACTGCGATCAGCGTCGGCATAAATGCCGCGTTCCTGTCCATTATATAAAGGATTGCAAGCAACAGAAAAAACGGAATACTGATTTTTATTTCAGGAAATTTGCTTTTCATACGGTTTCCGGTGATATATAAAGCGACGGATCAAGCCTCTTATTGTTTTTTCTTATCTCAAAATGGAGATGCGGTCCCGTTGACATTCCCGTACTTCCGACTTCCGCTATTTTCTGACCAAGCTTTACGCTCTGCCCTTTTCGGACATTCAACCTTGAATTATGTCCATAAAAACTCCTTATTCCTCCGCTGTGCTCTATCAGCAGATAGTTACCGTATGTCGAATTTCTTCCGGCTTCGATAACCTTTCCGTCTGCAAACGCGCCTATCGCACTTCCGCTTTTTGCGGCTATATCAAGTCCTGTATGGAAGCTTGCGTCGTTTATTATCGGATGATCTCGGTAACCGTAGCGTGATGTTATGATGCCATAGAGCGGAGATTTGAATTTGAATGTTATATTCTCTTTCTCATAACTGCAGTATGACGGAGGCGGAATTTTGAAAACTTCAGCGCGCGTATCATCGGAAAGCTCCTCTTCATCCATATAAAAACTCAGCGTTTCAACGCTGAGTTCTTTCTTTTCCTGCTCGGCCTTTTCTTTTGCTTCCTCAAGCTCCTTTTCATACGCATCTGTTTTCTCGCGATCTATATAGAAGCTTTCATCAAAAGCAGACTCCACATTTTCCGTTTCACCAAAAACTTCTATCGAGTCTCCGCCTATGTCTCCCGTTCTGCTTATTGCTTCTATCGCCTCTTCGATTCTGAAATCACGACTTACCGTTTCAACTATTTTCCCGACAAACGGCGGATCAATATGCTTAATCGCTATTGCGGCACACACGATCCCTATACAAAAAAGTATGCGGAACCCCGTTCCTGCATTTTCTTTCCTCTTTTTGTTTTTCATATCGGATCACCTCACTGATAAAATATATTCAAAGCCCTGCCACGGGATAACTTTTCCCAAGGCAGGGCTCATAAAAATATACAAGCTTTATCCTTCAAGCTCTTTTACAGCGAGATAAAACTCATCTTTTGAATATATCATATTTATCGCAGAAAGAAATGCATTTGCACTCATAAGCGATGGCAGTTTCAATGCTTTCGCGAGTTTTTCTCGCTTTTCTTCACTGTTCGCTCCGCCCGATAGCCCGAGCTCAAACATTTCCTGCTTCGTTATTCCCGCACTCTCACGAGGATTCTCATCTTCAAACGTTGCACCGGCGCGTCGAAGCGACTCGATTATTATTTCCGGAGTCATTCCTTCAACACCGAGAAGTCCTGCTTTTGATGCAGAGGTCTTTCGCCTTTCTTTCCCTTCAATTTCAGGGATATATGCATGCTTTATCTTACCGCTTCCGACTATGGATCTGAGATGATTGCGAATTACAAACCCTGCGCCGTCACTATCCGTCAACACAATGATTCCGTTCTTTTTGGCAAGCATCTCAATCAGTTTTCTCTTCTCAGCATTATTGAATATGCCAAATCCGGAGGTCTCAATGACATGGGCATCAACACACTGATGAAGCATATTTGCATCATATCTGCCTTCGACGATTATTGTTTCCCTGATATGCTTCATCACTTATCCTCCGAGGCGATCGACACGACGAGCTCGGAAACGATCTCCCAACCTGCACCAAGCTTTAGTTTCGCATCAGCTTCGGCGCAAAGAATTATCGCTCTCGAAATCGTTTCTTTTCTCATCGTCTTCGCGGCAGTTATCGCAAGTCTTGCGGGATAATCACTTCTCATCCCGAAAAGCTGCATTATTTCGTTTTTGCCTCCTCCGCGCGCCAAAATCAGCTTCGTTGCATAAAGGCGGCGAAATTGCTGCGCCAGAAGAGCAAGGACGGCTATCGGGCTTTCATTCATACTTTCAAGATCTTCAAGCACCAGAAGAGTCTTCGCATAGTTCTTCTCCGCAATTGCATTTGCCGCATCAAATGCCATCGAGGTTATATTTCTTGATGCAACAGTTTCTATATCTTTCTTCGTTATCTCTTTTTTCTTTGCATAAGAGGCAACCTTTTCTATTTCAGGGATAAGCTGCTGCATTATCTCACCGCAATAGAACATCATAAAATCAGCAGTATCGGAATCAATTTCCTTATCATTTGCCTGAAAACGCCGCTTTATCCACGATATAAGATCGGTCTTTGATGCCTTTGAGAAATCAACACATCTCCCGCATTTTTCAAAAACCTTATAAAGCTTACGGCGCTTATCGGGTTTATATTCTATATTGGCATAGACGAAGACGAGAACACAATAATCCGGCATATCCGAAAACAGCTTCTCGCAGGGTTCGGAAAACTCCGCATTTGCATTGATAACATCAAAATCACGAACGATGACAAGACGCCTGTCGTGCATTGCCGGATAACTTTCGACAATATCGGAAAGCTCAGAAAATGTCGGGATATGGTTTATGACCGTCATGTTGAACTCCGGCATCATATCACCGACAACGGTTTTCTGAAGCTCGGAAAGATAGTGCTCGCGAAGATATCCCTCTTCCCCATGGAAAATATAAAGCGAACCGATGTCGCCGTTTTTTAAGTCCTTTTTAAAATCTTTTTGCGTCTGAACCATTTCTTTTCACCTTTTATTCGGAATAGAATGTTACCGTTCCGTCATAGTCCGTCCTTCCGATAGCAGCTCCGATTTTCTCAAATTTCATTAAAGTTTTATCCGAGGGATGACCGTATTTATTATCCAATCCCACCGAAATGACACAAAGCTCGGGAAGCGCTTTATTGAGAAGCGCAAGTGAATTTGACGAAGATGAGCCATGGTGACTTGCTATGAAACTCTCGCAATCGGGTATTCTCGAAAGAAGTTCTTTCTCGCTATTGTTTGGAATATCACCCGTTATGAGAAGCTCATAATCATCTTTCGCTATTATTACGGAAATACCGCTTTCATTTTCATCTTTATTCTCAGGCAAGGTAAGCAAAGATATTTTCATATCCGTTAATGTCATGTCCATATCACGTTCGACATATGTAATATGCTTTTCATTTGCCGCCCGGAGAATTTCCGAAAAGTCTTCATTCTCTCTGCACCGCGACGGTACATATATTTCTTTTACATCAAAAGAAGAAAGCAGATAAGGAACACCGCTTGCATGGTCTTTATGCGCGTGAGTCAAAATGAGCTTATCTATATCTTTTATGCCGCATTTAATGAGATGAGAAACACATATGTTATCGGCGGGTTTATCTCCTCCGCAATCGATCACTATGCAGTCATCTCCCATGGCAGCTACTATACATTGCCCTTGCCCCACATCAAGAACATCAAACCTTATTTTGTCTTCGGGTATCTTCTCCGCAGTTATTGCATTGAAGACAACGAAGACCGCGAACGCAATTGCGACCACGCTTATAAAATGCAGCATCCTGATCTTCTTTCTTCCGGAAAGAATTGCAATAACCGCAACCGCACACAGGAAGCTTATAAAAAGCACTGTTGTCAACTCACCTGTAAATATTTCAGTTGCAGGAAGCTTTGCCATCAGTGATATTGCATTTTTCATAAAAACTATAAGATATTTTATCACAAACGCAACCCCTTTGGCTATCGGCATATAAACAAAGCCGAAGATTATATCAAGAAATCCCGCAACAAAGACAACTGTTATTATACCGTTCATCAAAACATTCGAAAGAGGCGCAATAACGGATATTCTTCCAAATGAATAAGCCGACAACGGAGATGTTGCAATGCTTGCGGAAACAGATACCGCGATTATGCAAAATATTGCCGCACAGAACTTTCTTCCCTTTCCCTTGCGCTTCGGAGCAAGAAGCATAAGAGGATTCATTATACGTTCATACAGCACGACAATCCCTACCGTTGCGATAAAAGAAAGCAGAAACGCAACATCGGCAACGCAATACGGATTTATCATAACGAGCAGAAATGCACCAAACGAAATATTCGTCAACGAATCGGATTCGCGCATAAATATATGAGAAAGTATCACGATCGTCTGCATTATGACCGCGCGCAAGGCTGACTGAGGCGCACCTACAATCAATGCAAACATAAATATAACCGGAACAGCAAGAAGCTTTAAATACTTATTTTTTGAAAATATTATCAGGAATCCGATTATAAATGAAATATGCATTCCCGACACGGATACGGCGTGAGCAAGCCCCGTGGCTCTCAAATCATTATGGAACTCATCCGAAATTCCGCTTGTATCGCCAAGAATAAGCGACTTCAGAATCGCTCCCGATTCGCCGTCAAACAATTCATCAATCTTATCCTTGATCTCTTTCGCAATGATGCACGGAAATGTATCGGCAGTAATTTCTCCATTTCTTTCCGTCACGTTGATCTCGTCGGCAAAAAACATCGCATCGATATTGCGAGATTTGTAATATGTCTTTTCCGCGAAAAACTCACTGTTTTCGAGGTTCTTCAAAGCTCCGCTGATCCTTAGTTTATCATTAGGAGCGATGCTTTCTTCGGATTCCGGAACATATATGCGCAAACGGATATCTTTTCCTGTATCAAGAACTTTCGCTTCGAAATAAATGCCCTTTCCGCTCTCAGTCTTCTCACTGTAGGACACTGCGCGGACATCCAGCTCCGGAAGCTTTTCATAAAGCGATTTCGGCAGCTTATCAGCCTCGAACCAGAAACTTTGCCATATAAACGAAAAACAAACGCCGATACACAAAGCGGCACAAGCCTTTCTTTTTCCTCCCCGAAGAAGAAAGACAGTGCAAACAACAGACAGTACCAAAGCAATAATAAGAAACGAAAGAGCCGATTCACACAGAGCTCCGAGCATCGCAACCGCAACAAACGAAGCACAAAACCAAAGAAGAATTCTGTTACCCACAGACACCCCAACCTAAAACTATGGGTGACAAACCGCAAGCAGCCTGCCACCCTATAATTTCTTATTTTCTGTTAGATCTTGTCGTTGCTGCCAAGAACATTTACGATCTTGTGCTTAACAAGCTCTTTAATGTTTGCTCTCGCCGGAGAGAGATACTGACGCGGATCGAAATGCTCGGGATTCTCTGCAAAGTACTTGCGGATCGTTCCCGTCATAGCGAGACGGAGGTCAGAGTCGATATTGATTTTGCAAACTGCCATACGAGCAGCCTGGCGAAGCATATCTTCCGGAACGCCCTGAGCACCCGGCATATTTCCGCCGTTTGCATTGATCATCTCAACATACTCCGGAATAACGGAGGATGCACCGTGGAGAACGATCGGGAAGTTCGGGAGGCGCTTGGAAACCTCTTCGAGAATATCGAAGCGAAGTCTCGGCTGACCCTTGAACTTGAATGCACCATGGCTTGTTCCGATAGCGATTGCAAGAGAATCAACGCCTGTGCGTGTTACGAACTCTTCAACCTCTGCCGGATTTGTAAACTGAGCATCTTCATCGGATACATTAACATCATCCTCGATGCCTGCGAGCTTACCAAGCTCACCTTCTACGACAACACCGCGTGCGTGAGCATAGTCAACGACCTTCTTTGTGAGCTCGATGTTTTCCTCAAAGGAATACTTGGAACCGTCGATCATAACGGATGTGAATCCGCCGTCAATGCAGGACTTGCAGATATCAAAGCTGTCGCCATGGTCAAGGTGAACGCAGATCGGAAGATCTGTATCCTCAATTGCAGCTTCGATGAGCTTCATAAGATAAACATGCTTAGCATATTTTCTTGCACCTGCGGAGCACTGAAGAATAATAGGGGATCTTAATTCATTTGCGGCTTCTGTGATAGCCTGAACGATTTCCATGTTATTAACGTTGAAAGCACCAACAGCGTATCCGCCTTCGTATGCCTTCTTAAACATTTCTGTGGTTGTAACTAATGGCATTTCAAATCATCCTTTCTTTGTTAAAATTTGTATTTACGGGTTTATTATAACAGATAATCTTTTAATTGCAAACAGAAAAAGAACAAGTCG
>JAZSHZ010000258.1:0-25380 GCA_045533555.1 Eubacteriales bacterium | reverse complement strand
GTCATGTATCTTCCGCCCTCTTTTCAAGCCTGTCTCCCCTGTTTCTCAATTCCCGATTTGAAATTCTCATCTTCTATGAATCTGATGACATCGAATTCCTCTTCCTGCTCCGCCGCCACTTCTTCGACCGCGGGCGGTGCTGAGATTATTCCGCGCGGACAAACGGCGGCGCATTCGCCGCATCTTTGGCACTTATCGTAATCAATATTTGCGACGTTATCAATAATTTCGATCGCGCCGTATTTGCAGACATTTGAGCAAGCCATACAACCTATGCAGCCCATGTCGCAAATCTTGCGAAGCTCGCTTCCCTGCGCGACATTGCGACAGCGAACCTTATATGCCGCATCACGCGGAATGAGCCCGATTATCCCTCTCGGGCAAATGCCGACGCATTTGCCGCAGCCATCGCACTTATCTTCCTCAACAACGGCAACGCCACCCTTGATAACGATCGCGCCCTGCGGGCACACGGAAGCGCAGTTTCCGAGACCGAGGCAGGCAAAACGGCATTCTCTCGGGCTTCCCGCGAGCATATTCGCCGCGGCGCAGTCCTGAGCTCCGACATATGTGTATTTATATGAGGAATCGTTTCCTCCTGCGCAGCGGACAAATGCGCGAAGATCAGGCTTTTCCACGTGCTCTTCCTTTTTCGCTTTTTTCTCCGCCTCGGGTGCAAGACCTGCCGCAAAGACGGCAACCGCACCGAAAATCAATCCGAGAATGGCACACGCGCCAAGCGCTATAAGTATATTTATCAATATTTCCATATGTGCCCTCCCTTATACAAGCAACATACCGCGGAAGCCCATAAATGCGAGAGCAATAAGGCCCGCCGTTATAAGCGTTATCGGAACACCCTTGAACGCTTCGGGAATATCGCAATATTCAAGACGCTCGCGGACTGCCGCAAAAAGAGTTATCGCGGCGAGAAAGCCGATTCCGGAAAACAGACCCGAAAAAAGCGCCTCGATGAAATTATATTCACTCTGCGCGTTGATGAGAAGCACGCCGAGAATCGCGCTGTTTGCGGATACCATTGAGAACGAGATGCCGAGTTTCTCATAAAGCGCGGGTCTTTTGCTCTTGAGATAGTTTTCAAGAAGCTGAACGATGGCTGCCGCGACGAGAACGAGGACGACACTTCTCATATATCCGATTCCGAGCGCAGAAAGCAAAAGCCCGTCCGCAAGGTATGCAAATATTGAAGACACGGTGAGGATCAGAGCGACTCCGCACCCTGTTCTGAATGCTTGCCCGACGCTGTCCGAATCGCCGAGAAGCGGCGTTATTCCAAGATACTGAGAAAAGACGACGTTTTCCGCAAGTATCGCCGTGAGTGATATTGAAATTATCGAAAGAAAGCTCATCTTTTCTCCTCCTTTCCGCCTTTACGGGAGGTCGTTTTGCCGAACACCGCGAGAAGAAGCCCAAGAAGCATAAAAGCTCCGACGGGCATTCCGACCGTCTGTATGCAATATTCCGCAGGAAGTATCCTTATTCCGAAAAGCGTTCCGCAGCCGAGAAGCTCGCGGATAAATGAAAGAATGAAAATTACCGCAAAGAATGCGATACCGGTAATCACGGCATCAATAACCGCCGCACCCGTCTTCTTTCTTCCTGCGACGCACTCTGCCTTTGCAAGAGTAAGCCCACTGACCGTGAGAAGCGGGAGATATATTCCGAGCTTCTCCGCCATCGGCGGAAGAAATGCCTGGAGCAGAAGCTCGATCGCCGTCACAAAACAGGCGATAATGAGCATATAGACGATAATTTTAATCTTTTCGGGAATGATTTTGCGGATAAGTGAAATAACGATTCCCGAAAGAATGAGCGTTATAATAACGGCGGCGCCCATCGTCATACCCGCAAAAAGAGTCTCCGATGCGGCGAGAAGCGGGCAAAGCCCGAGCATAAATACGAGGACGGGGTTTTCCTCAATGCAACCCTTCTTTAGCTTTGAGAAAAAGTTTTTCATTGTGAAACCGCCTCCTTTGCCTTGAGCTGTGTGACCGCGGCAAGTGCATGGTTGACAGCCTTGCAGACCGCTTCAGATGAAACGGTTGCGCCCGAAATTATTAAAATATCGGATTCTGCGCGCACCGTGCTCTTGACCGCCGTGAGAGTCCCGCTCTTTCCGCTGTACTGCGAAAGATAGCCCTCTTCGGCAACCTTTTTGCCGACGCCTTCGCTTTCCTTCATGGAAACGATTTCCACCTTTGTTATCTTGCTTTCCGCATCGACTCCGACGACGATTCTCATCTCGCCGCCGATTCCTTCCTCGGTTGTTTCAATGCAGAAGCCGGAAATTTCACCGCCGTTTATTGCGGAATGCATTGATTCGATCCGGTTTGCCTCTTCAAAATCAAATTCGACAACATCATATCGCTCTGCGGGGAGAACCTTCTCCATCGCGGCAAAAAGTATCTTCTGCTCATACTTTTCCGCAAATCCGTTTGTCAGCGCATAGATTCCCGAAAGAATGAGCGCACATGATGCCATAACGGCAACGAGGATGAGCGTCGGCTTCATAAAATGCCAAAGCTCCTGCTTTGATATCTTCGGAAGGCTTATCCTGAAGCTTTTTTTATTCTCATTCATTTTCCGCACCTGCCTTTCTCTTGCGTGAAATGCCGAAGCGGCGCGGGCGGATTATTCTGTCCGCAAAGCAGGCGCAGAGATTCATAATGAGGATAGAATAGGTAACGCCCTCATTGTAGGTGCCGAAGTATCTTATAAGCACTGTCAGTATGCCGCAACCGATTCCGTAGAGGATTCTGCCGAGCGGCGTTACGGGACTCGTCGTATAATCCGTTGCCATAAATACCGCACCGAAAAGGAGCCCACCCGAGCAGACGCTATAAAGCATCCAGAGCAGGCGGGAATTTCCGCCAAGTGGGAAAAGGAACGTCAAAACCGCAACGGTTCCGACATATGCAACGGGAATATGATATGTTATTACCTTGCGGATAAGAAGATATATAGCCGCCGCAAGAATGACGATTGCCGAGACTTCACCTATGCACCCCGCAACGTTTCCGACTATGACATCGCGCAGGCTTGATATGACATCCGCATCACCCATCGCAACGCTTGGAAGATAGCCGAGCTTCATCTTTCCGAGCGGAGTTACCGATGCGATGACATCGGGCGAAAACGCGCGCTTCGAGGTTATCGCAAACGCAGAGATCGCATCCGAACCGAGGTTCGGCTTTATCCACGTGGATATGAATACGGGCCATGAGAAAAGAAACGCGCGCGCGGCAAGCGCAGGGTTGAGAATATTTTTTCCGAGCCCGCCGTAAAGCTGCTTGACGACGATGATAGCAAACGCCGCGCCGATAAGCGGTATCCATATCGGAACGGATACGGGCAAGCACATGCCGAGAAGCATACCCGTAATGACCGCAGAAAGATCCGAAATCGTCTGCGGCTTTTTCGCAAGGCGGCACCAGAGCCATTCAAAGAAAACACTGAACGCAACCGACGATGCAGTCACCGTAAGCGCGCGCCAGCCATAGAAATATACTGCCATTATAAGCGGGAAAAGGAGCGCGATTATGACATCGGACATAATCGAGCGGCTGTCCTCATCGGCTTTGATGTGAGGCGTTTCCGACATCAGAAGCCATCTCTTATCAATTTCCATCTGTCTTCGCCTCGCTTTCCTTCATTTTTTCAATATTCTGCTTTATGACGCGGAATTCCGCAACGAGCGGAATCTTCGCGGGGCAGATATATGAGCAGCATCCGCATTCCGTGCAATCGGAAGCATTGAGCTTAATGCATTCATCGATTTTTCCCGATTTATATGCCCGGCGGATATAGAGCGGCATAAGATTCATCGGGCATACGCCGACGCATTTGCCGCAATGTATGCAGGTTGTCTCCGCAGTGCGCTTTTCCGAGCCCGGAGCAAAGGCGAGCACCGCATTCGTCCCTTTTATGACGGGGACATCGAGCCTGTATTGCGAGTTGCCCATAAGCGGCCCGCCGACAATGACCTTTTCGGGGTGCTCAAGGAAGCCTCCGCATGCATCGAAGAGCTTTTCGATCGGAGTTCCTATCCTGACGAGGAGATTTTTCGGGTTGGCAACCGCAGACCCCGCAACGGTAACGACGCGATGCGTCAGCGGTTTTCCCTCGCGGACAGCATTTGCAACGGCAACCGCCGTCGATGCATTCATAACCATTGCACCGACATCCGCCGAAGTTTTTCCCGGCGGAACTTCTCTGCCCGTCGCGGCAAGGACGACCTGCCGCTCCGCACCCTGCGGATATTTCGTATGCAAAACGATGAGCCTTGCGCCCGCCTTCTTTGCCAGAACACGGCGCATCTCAGCAATTGCCTTCGGCTTGTTCGACTGAATCGCAATGACAACGGTCTTTACGCCTATCGCCTTTCCCGTTATCATCGCGCCGTCATAAAGCTCTGCGGCATATTCTATCATAATGCGGTCATCGGATGTTATATAAGGCTCGCACTCGGCACCGTTGATGATGAGCGTGTCAACGCGGCCATTGCTTTCTCTTATCTTTTCGGAGAGCGGATATGCCGAACCTCCGAGGCCCACTATACCTGCCCCGTCAACGATTGAAATGAGCTCATCCGCGCCTATTTTCTGAAAATGGTCATATGCCGCGGGAGTCTCGGCAAGCGTATCCTCGAAATCGTTTCTGATCACAATCGACATAACCTCATTCCCGTTGGGATGAAGCCTCGGCTCAATCGCCGTTACCTCTCCCGAAACGGATGAATGAATCGGAGCTGAAAAGCTCGCCGTCGATTCCGCAATTTTCTGGCCGAGCTTTACCTTATCGCCAATCTCGACAATGGGGCTGCATATAACGCCCTTATGCATAACGAGCGGAATTATCACCTCTTCGGGTGCCTTCATTTCCTCGATGAGCTTTTTATATGTTGAACCCTTGCGGTCATCGGGATGTATTCCGCCCCTAAAATTGAACGGCATGAAAATTCACCTCTTGTCCTTCACGTATTTTTATCTGTAAGAAAGTTTCAATCTATATAGTTATACATATATTATTTTACAACAAATCACGTCCCGTTGCAAGTCTTCTTGTGCAATTAGCCAAGATTTGCACAAAAAATTTACATTTGCAAGCACACAAAAAGAGGGCCGATTTCTCGCCCGTCTCAGACTGTCGAAAAAGGCACAAGAACACAAGCGGAGAATTTATATATAGGGAACGATCTATGTGTCGTTCTGTCTCAAATTTTCGCAAAACCGATTTACAAAAAACGGAGCATTGTATATAAAACGCTTTGACACATCAAAATTCAAGGCGTTTTCCGCTTGTTTTGTTCAAACCTCACCTCTCGACGTACCAACGTACTACTTCGGGTTCGGTTTGAATAATCTTGCACCCTTTTGGACAATCTCTCAGCGTGTCGATAAGTTTATCGACACGCTGAGAGATACGGAATATTTTTCCGTATCTTTTATCATTATTTTATTCCGAACATCTTTTTGAGTATTCCGACCATGGATTTCGGAGCCTTGACAACGACTATTTTCACAACATAGCACCCCCGTTTACAACAGCATCAGCACACCCAAAGCTATCAGCAAAACGCAAAGAACACAAACGAGAAAACCTGACGGAAATACCAGTCCGAGCATTATTCCCGCAGCTATGGCTATCGAGCATAAAACATACACTCCACCGCTTCTTCTGCACACTGCGCCTCACCTCCGCTTCATGATGTATCCTGCTACATCATACTCGGAAACGCAAACTTTCGTGAGTTGTCCTCCGACTCTCTATTTGTCCAAAACAGCGGCAAGCTCTCTCGTCGCCTCACGCATATCGGAAATCACGCTTGCGGTCGCACTGCCGTCGCAAAGGTCTACTCCCGCTTTTTTCAAAAGTTCAAGCGGATAATCCGAGCTTCCTCCGGAAAGGAAATCCATATAATCCGATGCGGCATCGGGATTATGCATAACAAGATCTTTTATTCTCGTTGCCGCGGCAAAGCCCGTTGCATACTGATAGACATAGAAGCTCGTGTAGAAATGCGGAATTCTTGCCCATTCATAGCTAATCGAATCATCGCAGGCCGCAAGCTCGCCATAGTATTTCCCGTTTATCTCTCCGTAAAGCTCCGAAAGCGATTCGGCGGTAAGCGCACCTCCTTCCGCATACATGCGGTGAGCCGCTCTTTCAAACTCGGCAAACATCGTCTGGCGATAGAACGTCGTCCTTATTGCTTCGAGCTTTCTTCCGAGAAGATATGCGCGTCGGTCGCCCTCTGCATCGCGCAGTAGATATTCGAGAAGAAGGTTTTCATTGACTGTGCTCGCAACCTCTGCGACAAATATCTTATAATCGCGGTATACGGGCGGCTGTGTTTTATTGGTATAGAAAGAGTGCATCGCGTGCCCCATCTCGTGTGCAAGCGTAAAAACATCTTCGATCGTGCCCTGATAATTCATAAGGACAAACGGATGGTTTACGTTATCTCCCCAGGAATATGCTCCCGGCGTCTTTGCGCGGTTTTCAAAAACATCGACCCATCGCTCGGAAAACGCACGGCGCATATCGGAAACATACTTTTCCCCGAGCGGCGCAACGGCATTGAGAACAAGTTCGCAAGCCTCTTCATAGGGTATATTCTCTTGGGATTCTTCAGTGAGCGGAACATAGAGGTCATACATATGAAGCTCTTCGACTCCGAGAACCTTCTTGCGAAGAGCAAGATATCCGGACAGAGCATCCAGACCTCCGTTTACATCCTCCACAAGCGCATCATAGACGCTTTCGGCTATATTACTGTCTCCGAGGCGCATCGCAATAGTTGATGTGAAGCTCCTTGCCTTTGCATAGAAGAGATCGCTCTTGACGCTTCCCGAATACATTGCGGCAAAGGTATTCTTAAAGCCTTCGTATTGCTTATACATCGCATCAAATGCCGCTTTTCTGACCTTGCGGTCACTACTCTCCATAAAGAGCGCATATCTGCTGTGGGTAAGCTCTTCTTCCTCATCCCCGACCTTGATTTTGCCGAATTTTATATCAGCATTGTTCATGGCGCGGAAAATATCAGATGCATTTTCGCCCATCGGAGATGATGCCGCAAGAAGCATTTCACCCTTCTCATCAAGAATATGCTCCGCCTCGCGGAAGAGATTATCAAAAAATTGTTTGTAGACGGAAAGGTCTGCATTATCCGCCATAAGCGCACTGATTTTATCTTTTCCCGCCGCGACAAGCTCAGGTTCAAGAAACGCGCACATTTCCGCAATATCACTCTCCACCGCTCCGATGCGATCAGACATCGCGCGGTATTTCGTCACAGTATTATCCTCATCGCGGCGCATACACGCATACACCGCGACGGAAAGAAGCTTTTCGCCGATGTCGTCCATATCGCGCAGCGATGCGAGAAGCTCATCCGGACTTGCGCAAACTTTTCCCTTTCTTCCGGCGAATTTCTCCGCAAGCTTCTTTACTTCCGAAACGGCATCTTCCCAATCCGAATCATTTTTAAAGATATCTTCAAGCTTCCATTTGTATTTTTCGGAAATATCTTTTCTTTCCTTTGTCTCTGCCATATTTTTATCTCCTTTTGCGGATATTTTTTCAGATATAACTAATCATAACACATATAAAAACAAATATGCAAGAGGTGTTTATTTTGTCAGTCATCGGAATATGCGGATGCGATGCATCCAACGCAACAAAGCTCCGTGCCGCGCTCACAAGCACGGTTGGAAACAACACAGGGCTAAAATACGTTGAAGAAGGCGGGTTTTATGATGCCATTCTTATCGGAAAGCCTCCGAAAAGCCGCAATGAATTCAAGACGGATATACTGATCATCCCCGATACGGTTGACGCAACCAGGCTTTCTCCCATTCTCGCAAGCTTTGTCATTTCCTATGGCATGAACCGCGAAAATACTGTCACTGCCTCAAGCATAAGCGGCAACAAGCTCTCGGTCTCGATTCAAAGAAGAATCCCGACGGTTGACGGCAGTTTCGTCGATGAGCAGGAAATAATAATACATTCGGAAAGCGGCAGAAACGAAGATGATATCCTCGGCGAAGTCGCAACATTGCTTGCCGCGGGAGCCGCGCCGAAGAGTCTCTCCGAAATTCCTTTCTGATTTCATAACGCTTGTCATATTTTTCTGCTCACCGAAATATATTTTACCAAGTAATACTTACACGAGGTGAACAGATATGGAAAATACCGCAAGCAACATCCTGCATCTTGCAGGAGAAATCGGAAGCCCCATCGAATTCTCCCACGAGTCCCACAACACGAAGTTTTATACCTTCAAGCTCAGATCAAAGCGTCTTTCCGGAACATTCGACATAATAAATGCGATCATACGCGAGGAGCTTTTAGCCGAGCATGACCTTAAAGAGGGCAGCTTCATCACGACGGTCTGCGAGCTCCGATCCTTCAATCGCAAGACAGAGAGCGGCAACAAGCTTATAATCACGGCATATATCAAGGAGCTCGAAATATCAGAGACGGAATTTCACGAAAACGAGCTTTCGCTCACGGGCACGATATGCAAAACACCTGTTCTTCGCGAAACTCCGCTCGGACGCGAGATATGCGATATTATGCTCGCCATAAACAGAAAATACGGCAGAAGCGATTATCTGCCGCTGATCGTCTGGGGTCGCAACGCGCGGCGCGCCTATGAATTTGACACAGGTGATATGATCACCGTTATCGGGCGCATTCAAAGCCGCGAATACATAAAGGTCACAGACGGCGAGGAATCTGTCAGGACAACATACGAGGTCTCCGTTTCCTCAATCGAAGCATATTCCGCAGAATAGAAAAAACACGGGATGCCGAAAAAGCTGACATCCCGTGTTTTTCTGCTTTTTTATTTCTTTTCGGAAGCCTTTACTACAACCTTCCAGAGTGCAACGAGAGCGATAACGTTCGGGATAACCATAAGGTAATTGAAGAAGTCCGTAAGCTCCCAGACGAGGTTGTTTGAAAGAAGCGCACCGAGGAAGATGAAGACGATTGCAATGATTGAATAGATGATAACTGCAACCTTGCTGTTCTTCGTGAGGTACTGAACATTGATTTTTCCGAAGAAGTTCCAGCCGATAATCGTCGAATAAGCGAAGAAGAGAAGGCATATCGCGATGAACATATTTCCGAAGTTTCCGCCGAGAACACTTCCGAATGCCATCTGCATCGCATTGGTCTTTATAACGCCCTGGGCCTCAATTGCTGCCGCATAATCCGCACTTGCAAGAAGTCCGCCCTCTCCTACATAGAGAGTCGAGATAACAACAAGCGCTGTCATCGTGAGAACAACAAACGTGTCTATAAAGACACCTACCATGGCAACACAGCCCTGATCGTGGGGCTTTTCGACATCTGCCATAGCGTGCGCATGCGGCGTCGAACCCATACCTGCTTCATTGGAGAAGAGCCCACGCTTTGCACCCTGGCTGATTGCCGTCTTGAGCGCATAACCGATACTGCCGCCGATGAGAGCATCGGGTGTGAATGCATATTTGAAGATTGCGCCGAATGTTGCCGGAATATATTTGATTCTCATAATAAGGACAACGAGACCGCCGAGAAGGAAGAGCACGGCCATTATCGGGACGAGCTTTTCCGTTACTGAAGCGAGGCGCTTGACTCCGCCAATAAAGATGAATGCAGAAATTGCCGCAACGATAAGTCCGATGATCCAGCCGTCAATCTTGAATGCATTGTAGCAGGATTCGGCGATGGAGTTGGACTGAACCATTGAACCGAAGAAGCCGAGCGCAACCGTTATCGCAACAGCAAAGAAGATTGCGAGAAACGTTCCGAAGCCGTTCGGGAATGCTTTCTTGATGTAGTAGACCGGACCGCCGTGGATTTCGCCGTTTGCATCTGTAACGCGCGATTCCTGAGCGAGAACCGCTTCGGCGTATATCGTCGCCATACCGAGAAATGCGATTACCCACATCCAGAAGATCGCACCCGGACCGCCGATGAGGATAGCACCCGAAGCGCCGACTATGTTACCCGTTCCGACCTGCGCCGCAATTGCTGTTGCGAGAGCCTGGAACGATGTAAGGCCGCTACCGTCTTTGTTTCCGAAAAGTTTTATGTTTCCGAAAACCCTTTTCATTCCTTCACCGAAACAACGAACCTGAACAAAGCGCGTCTTTACCGTGAAGAAGAGACCGACTCCGACAAGGAGCACGATGAGAATATAGTCCGCAAGAAAGCCATTTGCCTTCTGGACTGCCGCGAGAAGTGTGTCGAGAAATGCCTGCATGTTTTTTCCTCCTTTAGAAAATAAAAAAAGTTATCGCCCTGCGATAACTCTGAAAAATGCACAATACAGCAATATGCCCGACTCACATACTGATTCTTGCGCTTTTCTCTGTTCTTTTGCCTGAGAGATTCAGCGATTACCGCCTTACACCTTCGGCACCCATTTAAGAGATTCTCCAGAGTTCCCTCCGCTTTCAGTTTCCTTGGATTCTGAAAGTTTCACAGGGGCAATATTTAATTACTTCGAGATTATATCACAAAAAAATCAATTTTGCAATATTTTTTATTATATTTTTTCTCCCGTATTTTTCGCAAGCTCAATAAAGCATTTTGCGGCATTTGAGAGATAACGTTTTTCGTGGTACGCAACATAAAGAACACTGTCGAACACATCAGCCTTCATCGGCAGAAAGCTGACAGGAGATCTTGTCAGGAAATCCTCGCCGCCATGAATCTTGAGGAACATTTCCGGATATACCGTTATTCCCATTCCCCTGCAGGCAAGAGAGAACAAGGTTTCGATATTTTCGCCCTCAAGCCTTATATTTACGGAAAGATTCTGCTCGCGAAGAAATTCATCAAACATATCGCGTATCCGATTTCCTTCCGTGAGAAGGAGAAACGGCTCGGAAACATAATCCGAAAACTTTGTGCTCTCATTGTGAGAAGCTGAAATTTCCTTCGGTACAACGAGAAAATGCTTTTCACGCATCAATTCAACTGTTTTGATCTCTGAACTTGGGCGAAGATTCGCCCCGACATATAAATCAATATGCCCACGAAGCAGATATTCCTCAAGCACCTGCGAATTATTCTCAATTACGTCTATCTTTACATAAGGATTTCTCTTGCAGAATTCAGGAAGCACCTCAGGGAGAAACGCAGAGCCGCGCGTGTAGGAGATTCCGATTCTCAATGTCCCCTGCTCAGTGTCCGTCATATCCTGAATCTCGCTCTCCATATCATGCTTGAGAGAGAGCACGGAAACGGCATATTTATATATCTGCTCGCCCGCATATGTCAGCGTAAGGCCTCCCGTACGGTCAAAAAGCTGCACGCCGTAGTGTTGCTCGATCTTCTTTATATGATTGCTGAGTGATTGCTGAGAGATATGCTCAAGTTCTGCGACGCGCGTCATATTCTTTTCTTCCGCAACTCTTACGAAATATCGCAGATTTAAAAAGTTTATCATCGACCAACACTCCTTTTCAAAAAATTTTACCACAACCGTTTTGTTGTGTCAACACGAAAAAGAAGCATTTATTACTTGTTGCAATTCAGTCTACGCCAACGACAGTCGCGATTGAATCCCCGACCTTGAAATGAATGTCATTATCACCGAATCGCATACTGTATACCCACTCTCCGTCCTCTTTATATGAAGGTCTCGGGTCTTCCGATATGCACCCTATGAGCGCACATCTTTTCTCTTCGGGTATTTTTGCGAGATGCTCTTCCGGAAATATGACGGAAAGCTTTTCTCGCGCGACGGAATCGGTATATCCGCCCGTTGCCTCCGCATGGCAATCGGCATACGGGAGATACGGCTTTATATCATATATCGCCGTTCCGTCAAGCAGGTCCGCGCCGCATACGACAAGGACCATTCCTTCATCGGAGGATTCCTCAACTCTCTCCAATTTTACTGACGAAAGACCGAGATTATTCGGGCGGAAGGGTGAGCGGCTTGCAAATACACCTATTCTCTCATTTCCTCCAAGCCGCGGAGGGCGCACCGTCGGCGACCATTCAGCCCGGTGTGCCTTTGAAAAATCGAAGATCAGCCAAAGATGCGAAAATCCCTCTATCCCGCGCAGTGCATCGGGATTTCGGTATTTCGGCTCAAAGACTATTCTCGCCGAAAGCTCCGAAACAAGTCCGCTCTGGCGAGGTATTCCGAATTTTTCCTTGAAGTCCGTTTTTATATATGCAATCGGTTCAATTTCTATCTTACCCATTTTCATCACCTTTTTGATTATATCACAATTTTATTCAAAAAAACAGTTCAAATCATCGCATATTTATGTTATACTTTCAAAAGAATATTTAAAGGAGCGATATCGGAATGGAATGCAAAAAGCTTTTTGATGAAATCGAAAAACTCAATGACAAATACATAAAATTCTGGAAGGATGTCTGCGGCATCGAAAGCCCGACGCTCAACAAAGCCGCAGTCGACAAATGCGCCGCATTTTTTATCGACGTGGCAAAAAAGCTCGGCTTTGAAATTGATATACATAAGGAAGACACTGTCGGTAATGCCGTTTGCATAACGATGAATTCCGATTCATCCGAAAAACCCATCGCCTTCTCCGGCCATCTTGACACGGTTCATCCCGTCGGACTTTTCGGGGAGTGCCCCGTCCGATGCGATGACGAGAAAATCTACGGACCGGGAGTTACAGACTGCAAAGGCGGAGCCGTTGCAGGGCTTATGGCAATGGAAGCGCTCAAAAACTGCGGATTTACTTCACGCCCCGTCATCCTTCTTCTCCAGAGTGATGAGGAAAACGGAAGCCGCGGAAGTGACAAGCGGACCGTTAAATTCATGTGTGAAAAATCAAAAGATGCCGTCGCATTCCTGAACGGCGAAGGATATGGATGCGGCTCTGCAACCCTTGAGCGCAAGGGTATTCTCAAATATTCTATGGAGATTACGGGAAAAGCCGTTCATTCCTCCGCCTGCTATGCAGGTGCAAGCGCAATCGCCGAAGCCGCGCACAAAATTCTCGAGCTTGAAAAGCTCAAGGACTCAGACGGGCTCACCTGCAACTGCGGACTCATCCACGGAGGCACTGCCGAGAACACCGTTCCCGAGAAATGCACCTTCACGGCGGACATACGCTTCTCAAATTCTGAGCAGATGGAGCATGCAAAAAAACTCGTCTCCGAAATTGCGGAGAAACCCTTCATTGAAGGAACGAAATGCAATCTCACTCTTGCAAGCTATCGCGTTGCAATGTCTAATAAAGCTGAAAATTATAAGCTTCTCGATAAGATGAACGAAATATATTCGGCAAACGGCATGCCGACACTTGCTCCCAAAAAGGGCTCAGGCGGCTCAGATGCCGCCGACCTTTCGGAATCGGGAGTTCCTTCAATTGATACGCTCGGAGTTGAGGGCGGAAACGTCCATTCCATCAAGGAATTTGCATATCTCTCATCCCTTTCCGACTCTGCAAAGCGCCTCGCCGCAATCGCATATTGTATATAGCAACAAAGCGACCGCTTCGGGTAAACCGAAACGGTCATGCTATTATTTTATCATATTTATTCCCTTTTCAAGTGCTTCACCGCTGAGCGCACCCGGCGCGTGGGCAACGAGATTGCCATCGCGGTCTATGAAAAAGGTTTTCGGAATGCTCGTTGCCTGATATGCATATGAAACTTCATATGCCGTATCGAAATATACGGGGAAAGTATATCCCGAATTCCCGATGAAGCTTTTTGCGCTTGCGACGGTCTCCTGACCTCCTGTGGCATTGACCATAAGGAAGACGACCTCATCGCCGTATTTTTTATATGCCGCTTCAAAATCAGGCATTTCCGCTTTGCAGGGCGGGCACCAGCTTGCCCAGATATTGAGAACAATAGGTTTCCCCTCAAAATCATTAAGCGATACAATATTTCCGTCATAATCCTCAACCGTGAAGCCTGGAGCTTTCTCGACGCTCTGCGCGACATCACCGCCCGTCATTTCACCTTTAAGCTTATTATAGAGAATGACCGCACCTGCAATAAGCACCGCCAACGCAAGGATAAGACAAATAAGTTTTATATATTTTTTCATCATTACACCCCTATCGATAAGAATCCGAGAGCATAATCGAGAATTCCCGTCGCCATAAGTAATCCGACAACAACGAGAATTCCTCCGCTTATGACATTTATGATTTTATAATTTCTCTTTATAAAATCGAATGTGCTTTTAAGCTTATCGACGAGCACCGCGCTTATGATAAACGGGACACCGAGACCGAGCGAATAGACAAGAAGCATCAATGCGCCCGCAAGCGCGCTTCCTTCTCTCGATGCAATCGCAAGCGCCGAAGAAAGCATTGCTCCAACGCACGGAGTCCACCCAATGGAAAATATCATTCCGAAAAGAAGCGCTGAAAAGGCTCCCATATTCTCGCTTTTGACGGACACATTCATTCCCCGGAAGATTCCAAGCTCAACTGCGCCCATAAAGCTCAGGCCCATAGCGATGACAATGAGACCCGTTATTATATTTATCGCGATTCTGTATTTTATGAAGAAGCCGCCGACAGCACCGCCGAGCGCACCCATCGCAACGAAAACTGCGGTAAAGCCAAGTACAAACGCAATTGCATTCAGAAGCGTCCTTGCCGTGCTTTTTTCTTTTCCGCCCGCAAAATATGAAATATATATGGGAATCATCGGAAGAAGGCAAGGAGATATGAAGGTTATGATCCCTTCAAGAAACAAGAGAAAATATTGCATTCGCACCTCTCCCCTCAATCAAGAATTATCAACGCGATAAATTTGAGGCTTTCGCTTCCCATATTTTTGATTCCGTGGCCTTCACCCGACGGAGTGAAGGTGGATGTTCCCGGGTAAATCGGGATAATCTTCCCGTTATCGTTATATTCACCGCTACCGGAGATGATATAATATTGCTCGCTCTCGCCTTCATGGATATGAAATTCAACTTCCTCGCCGGGAAGAAGCTCCGCAAGTGCAAAGGTGCGAAGCTTGACATTCTTACCTTTAAAATCGGCAAGATCCGAGAGAAGAAGCTTAACCTCATTTGCGGAGTTGCTTTCCGTTGTTATCTTCAGATTCTCTTTTGTCATTATCATTTTTATCACCTAAAACTTTTTTATTATTGCGCCACTATCCGTATATTCAATTCTGTCACCCGCACAATTCAATGCATCGACATACTTGAAGTATTCTTCTTTGGATGCAAACTGCGGAACAAAATCCGCCTTAATTTTCTTCGCGCGCTCTCCTTCGTTTTCAAGCAATAGGCGGAGCATTGCGAGCTGCCATTTTGCGGAGCCGACACAAGCAAGATCGGGGTCTGCTATTTTATAATCCGAGCCGTGGCTTGTTCCTCTTGCCCCCGGAGCATACGGGTGAATTGCAGGCATAATACACGCGATATCACCCATATCCGTGCTTCCCGAACCGAAATTATCATTTTTTTCAATGGGAAGCCCCGCCATTGTCGCCGCATCTACCGAGAGATTCATCATATCATCAGAGTTATAAAGAGGAGCATAGCCGGATGTATCCTGAATATCGATATTTGCACCGAGCGAAAGCGCCGCTCCGCAAAGCGCGCGGTTGACCTTCGCATTGGCATTCACGATCGCATCAAAGGTTGCGCCTCGGACATAGCTCTCAATGATAATGTTATCGGGAATTGCATTGACTGCATTTCCTCCCTTTGTTATTATCGGATGAACGCGAATGACATCGGATTCCTTGAAGGTCTCTCTGACAGAGTTTATTGCGGAAAGCCCAAGGGTTGCCGCATAAAGAGCATTACATCCGTTCCAGGGACATCCACCCGCATGTGCGGAAACACCTTTATATACAACGCGCTTTGCAAGGCATCCTACGCCTCCCTTTGTTGCGAGATATTTCTCTCCCGTAGTGGTATGAACCATAAATGCAATATCAACTCCGTCGAAATATCCTCTGTGAAGAAATTCAACTTTACCGCCCATATAGCTGATTATGCCTTTTTCTTTAAGTTCAAAGCGATATTCTATCTCGATAAGCTCCTCTGCAGGTACTGCACAAAGACGGATTCTTCCGCAAAGCCCGTCGAGCACACCCGGTTCTTTGAGCGCCGCCGCTATTCCGACAAGCGCCGCGCACTGAGCACTGTGGCCACAACAATGGACCGCACCTGTCTGCGGGTCCGCATCGGGATGATCCGCGCAGATGAGCGAATCAAGCTCGCCCATAACGAGAATTTCGGGGCCGGGTCTGCCCGTATCAAGGACCGTATAGAAGCCCGGTATATCCCCTGCCTTGACAAGCTCATAGCCGAGGCTTTCAAAGACATCTTCCATATATTTATTCGTCTTGACCTCGCGGTAGCCTGTTTCGGGATTCTTCCAGATATAATCCTGAGTTTTGATTATCAAATCTCTGTTCTTATCAACAGCCGCATTCATTTTTGAAAACATAGCATTCACTCCGTTTAATTTATTATATTAAAAGTATATCACATTTCAAATATTTTTAAAGAGTTTTTTAAAGTAATTTTATCCCGATATCGACATTGACAAGCTCACCGATATATTTGGGTGCATCGCCGAGAAACATTCCCGTTTTGTAATAGCCGATCGAGACTGTCAGATCGGATCTCACCGCAAGAATTGCTTTTCCCGTATCTCCGCAAAGTCCACTGTTTATATCGGCAGAAACAACATATTTTCCCGCTTCATTGATTTTCTCGATCGCCTTTGCCGCAAGACCTCTTGGCTCGCCGCTGAATCCCGTCCCGAGAATGCAATCGACGATCATGTCATAATCCGTAAAATCGGTCTCTTCCGAAAAAAGCTCATCTTCGATATCTTTTATCTTTGCGATTCTATAATAATAGCTTCCGTCCGGTGAGAACTTCTCGCCGAGCCTGAATATAGTGACCGCAACATCGTGATCGGCAAGGATTCCCGCAAGGGCATAGCCGTCTCCTCCGTTGTTTCCGATTCCGCAGACTATGGCAACGCGCTTTTGCTTCCATGTTGCGGAATTATATATTCCCATCGCCGCGCGGAACATCAACTCACGCCCTGAAACGAAGTTTTCGATCGTATAGGCATCACTCTCGCGCATTTTCTCAACCGAAATCGCGCTTTTGAACTCCTCGCAATCAACACTCGGTTTTATTGTTTTCATTATATGCATCCTCCTGCATTTCCTTTGATATTTGATTTAGATATTCGATGATCATTTTATCTGACGGAATACCTGTCAACATAATAACTCCAACAACAACCGCTGCGCAAATGCACATCCACAAGCTTCCGAAAATAATTGAGCATATATCCTTTGTTGTCACCGCCAACCAAACAAAAACGATAAGAAACAAAGCCGCTATCCAGTATTTTGAAGATTTATCAAATAAAAAACCACCTTGAAGCACGGTTTTTCCTCCGCTCTTTTCAAACCGACCTTTAAACAAAAGTAAATTTTTTCTCATAAGCCACTCGCGCCTTATAATAATCTCGTCGTCAACTTTTTTTACCGAAAAATGCCCCGTCAGGAATTGATCGTTTTTATATGTTTTTATATTTCTCATTATCTTTGCAATTACGCGGGATTTATCTCCCGCAAACTCAAAAACATACTTTTTCATGGTGATCCCCTTTTCTGTATCGAGTTATACTCCCTCGGCATCCGCTCTTGTTTGATAAATACGCTCTATCCATTCCGGATAGGAAGAAATCCGCGGTTTTATATTAGCCAATGTTCGTTTGCCCACCCGCCTGTCAAGCGATGCAAACATCATCACCAGTGGGTTTTCAGATTCAATACTTGTTCCGATATCTTGATTGCGATATTTTTCAAGTGCGTTGCAGAATTCTTTATCTGTATATTCCGTCCTGTCCGACATCGGTACTCTGAACAAAAGATCCCACCATTCATCCCAATACTCACCTATTCCTATTGGATTGGATTTTGCTTTATAGCCGTTTTTTATAAAATATGTATTTAAGGTTTCCCACGAAAAGGCTTTGAAAGGTTCATTATCGATAAATATTCTGAATATGCGATATCCGTCCATCCCGACATAAGTTGTGCAATCATATCTTACGCGTCCTTTAAGGCAGCCCGCAAGCATTTCCTTTTCAAGATATTTTCTCATGCCGCTCCATGATCCCAGAATCACTCCCACACTCATTCTCCTTTCCTCAATATCTCGCTCTTTCTTCTTCTATTTTACTTTAACAGCGCTGCTTTTTCAAGTGATATTTTTCCTTTTGAATACAACAAAACCCGCCAATGGCGGGTTTTGTTTTGTTTTCAGTTTTTCTTCCATGCGTGAGGAAGGAAGAGAATCATTATCGGGAAAAGCTCGAGTCTTCCGCATATCATATCGATTATAAATATAATCTTTGAAAGAATCGAAAAATCCGCAAAGTTTCCCGCAGGGCCGACAACACCGAGGCCGGGGCCTATGTTATTGAGCGTTGCCGCAACGGAGGTTACATTCGTCTCAAAGCTGTAGCCATCGAGCGAAATAAGAAGAACAGATGCGGCAAAGATGAGAACATAGCACATCATAAATGCATTTATATGCTTTACCGTATCATTATCAATCTTCTTTCCGCTGACGTTTATCGTCCTGACACTGTGCGGGTGAATCAACGTTGTAAACTCGCGACCGAGAGACTTTATCAGGATAAGGATTCTTGAAACCTTGATTCCGCCACCCGTTGATCCCGCGCAAGCACCTATAAACATAAGCAGAACAAGTATTGTTTTTGAAAACGCCGGCCAAAGATTGAAGTCAACCGTTGAAAATCCGGAGGTTGAGATTATAGATGCTACTGTAAATGCAGAATGGTGCAGAGCTTCAAAAAAGCCGCCAAACAATTTGAAGTTATTTAGCGTTATAAACAGAATCGAGGTGATAACGACAACTGCGAACATCCGAAGCTCTTCATTTTTCCAAATTGATTTGAACTTGCCTGCAATCAAGAGAAAATATATTGTAAAGTTAACGGAAAACAGCAGCATAAACACGGTCACAACACCCTGAATATACGCCCCGTATCCGCCAATACTTGTGTTCCTTATTCCGAAGCCGCCCGTTCCCGCAGTTCCGAATGCGGTCGTCACCGCGTCAAAAAGCGGCATTCTGCCTAAAAGCAGGAAGATTATCTGCAAAACAGTCAGCCCTATATATAATCCATAAAGCGCCTTTGCGGTCATTCCCGCTTTCGGAAGAATCTTTTCAACCTTCGGCCCCGGGGATTCAGCTCTCATAAGCTGCATATTGTTGCCGCCCGCAAGCGGAGCGATTGCCATGACAAACATCAGAACGCCCATTCCGCCTATCCAGTGAGTAAAGCTTCTCCAGAAGAGAAGGCAATTGCTCAGACTCTCGACATCACGCAGAATCGTCGCCCCCGTTGTCGTGAAGCCCGATGCTGTTTCAAAAATGCAATCTATCAAATTGGGGATTTCACGAGAGAAAAAAAACGGAAGCGCACCGACGACACTGATGATAAGCCATGCCAACGCAACAGTTGCAAGCCCTTCTCTCGCATAGATGGACTTATGCTTCGGCTTGAGCAATATCAGCGGTATTCCCACCGCAATGCTTACGCATATTGCGGGAATGAATGAATATGCCGCGAGTTCTCCGTAGATAAATCCCACAATCATCGGCAAAAACATTGCGATTGCATCAAACAGAAGTATATACCCGTTAAGTTTAAAAACAACTTTAGTGTTCATTTATATCTCCGTTTCGCTTTCGAGTATCTGCTCGATTCGGCTTATTCCCTTCTGCGTTGTTACAACGATGACCGTGTCCCCGATTTCAATCTTATCTTTACCGACAGGAGTGAATGTTTCACCGTTTCTCGTTATACATGCAACAAGGGTTTCTTTCTTGATATTGAGCTCTGCAAACGGAATTCCGACAACCTCGGATTTCTGGCGAACCCGGAATTCGAGCGCCTCGACACGGTCATCAACGATTCTGTGGAGCGATTCCATGCTTGCATCCCACGAATTATGCATAACCCGAACATAGCGCAGAATATGGTCCGCCGTTATATGCTTCGGATAAATTATACTTCCGATAGACATCCCCTTGAGGACATCGTCAAAATCAAAATGCTTGATCTTCGTTATTATCTTCGCATCCGGCACCTGCTGATAGGCATAGAGCGACATAAGGACATTCTGCTCGTCTACACCCGTAAGGCTGAGCACCGCATCGGCATTTTCGATATGCTCCTCATGGAGAAGATGGTTATTTGTTCCGTCACCGTTGATTATCATCGCTTCGGGAAGAAGCTCACTGAGCTCCTCACAACGCTCTTTATCTATCTCAATAATCTTGACATGAAGCCCCGATTCTATGAGCATCTTCGTCAGATAATACGTCAGCGTTCCACCGCCGAGAATGACGACGTTTTTGATTTTCGTCATCAACGCACCAACCTTCGTGAAGAAATCGTTTGCAACTCTTATCGGAGCGACAAACGAAATGACGTCGCCTGTGCGGAGTATGAAATCACCGGTAGGTACGAAAACATCGTTTCCACGCTCAACTGCGCAGATAAACACCGTCGTCTTGAGTTTCGGGCGAAGCTGATGAATCCGGAGTTCATTGAGCTCCGAGCCCTCAGGAATCTCATATTTCATAATCTCGACTCTTCCCTTTGCGAATGTTTCGACCTGGATCGCACTCGGGAAACGGATAAGACGCGAGATTTCACGCGCAGTTGCACGCTCAGGATTGATATAAAGGCTGAGCCCGAGGTCATCCTTTATAAGATTTACCGCGTCTGCATATATGGGGTTTCTGACTCTTGCAATGGTATTCTTTGCGCCAAGGCGCTTTGCAATGAGGCAAGTGAGAAGGTTTATTTCATCCGAACGAACCATTGCAATCAGGAGGTCGCAATTTTCGACCTCCGCTTCTTTCAGCACCGCAACGGATTCGCCGTGACCATGGACACACATAACATCGAGCGTGTTACCTATCTCATCAAGCTTTTCCATATCCGTGTCGACAACGACTATATTATGTTTTTCGGCAGCAAGCTCATTCACAAGAGTTGTTCCGACCTTACCGCAACCGACAACTATAATATTCAACTAAAAGTCCCCTTATAAACCGAATAATATTTTCTTCATTGTAGCACTTTCGGATATAATTATCAATACATTTTTATATTATATATTTATCCTCTTCGCAAAGTCCGAGAAGAGAGACAGCGCGCTCAAAAACAGGTATTGAACCTTCGAGTCTTTCGGGGTGATGAGCATCGCTTCCGAGATAAAATTTGCATCCGCATTCCTTTGCGATGCGGAATGGGCGCAGGACGGTATCCGCCTCTTCATCCGAGAACGTCATATCTCCTGAATTGAGCTCTATGCCCGCTCCGAGCTTTGCGACTTTTCCGAATATACGGCGCATTTCTTCCTCCGGAATGAGTGAAAGCGTCTCAAGGTATTCCTCGTGTGTCGGAGCAATAAGCTTGCAGGCAAGGTGGGCAATTCCGATTTTTTCAAACGGAAGCTCCATCTCAAGAAGCGCATCAAGACGCTTTATCCACGTCTTTGCGCGCGCCGCCGCGTCAGCTATATCTTCATCATATGATGTGAAGCCTTTCATATGCAGATGCGTCGTCGCGATTATGATGAAATCAAACTCCGCAATTCTTTCTTTGCAGAGACCTATACGGAGATCCTTATCCATATCGGCTTCACATCCGAAAAGGAATCTTATTCCCTCGCATACGGGAAGCGGCTTCGCCTTCGCGATATGCTCAAAATCCTGCGGGGCATACCATTCCGATGCACCCGTGACCGCACTGTCCCAGAAATGATTCGTGAGGCATACGGTTTTAATCCCGCACTTTTTTGCATATTCAAGAATCCTCCCGCTCGTCTGATCGGGATCATTTGAGCAGGCAGAAAGAATAGAATGAATATGAAGATCATTATCAACAATATATCTCATTTATCTCACCTGAAGCTTATTGTTTTTCCCGCACCGAGGCAGACGGTCTCTCCATCCGCTTCAAACCAGATATCAACGGCATTCGGGTTATGGACAATTTTCTTATCAAAGCTTGTCTGCAGATTGTTATACGCCTTGACATAATCATATATTTCGATATTGGTCGCATACCAGATATCTTCACGGCCGCCCATATATTCGGCGAAGTTTTCGATTATGCTCCAGTTGTCGCAATCATCAAACTCATAGCTGTGACCCCAGAGATAGAAGAGCATGGGATTGCCCCATTTATTGGTCCTCTCAACAAATCGCTTCATAAGCTCCGGAAGCGTCTTCTCCCTGTGGTGGCAGGTCGGATGAAGCGTGAGCCAGTTCTGAGGCAAATCGAACCCGAGGGTTGCCTTCGTCGTTCTCGAATATGCGATATTGCACTTTGCGAGAATATCGACGACAAGGTCGTTATACGTTCCGAACGGATACGCCATGCCGCGCGCTATTACTCCATAATCTCGCTCGATTGCCTTTCTGTCCTCAACGATTTCTTCGATAATCTCCGTCGAATCGAGCTTCTCGAGGAACGGATGAGAATAGGCATGAACGGCAACCTCGTGCCCCGAGCCTATGTAAAGCTTTTTCGCCTCACTGAGCTTCATTCTTCCATAATACCGTTCTCTCGTCGCATCCTCCGGGAGATATCCTCCCGAGTTGATGTTGAACGTCCCTTTAAGCCCGTATTTATTCATTATTTCGATAAGCCTGATGTCCTGAACGACACCGTCATCATAACTTAATGTAAGTGTTTTTACTTTACCGCCAGGGAATCTGAGTTTCATATATTATTCCTCCTTTTATATTATCCCAAATAAATGAAAACCAATTAAATTGATTGCGAAATTGGCAAACATATGAACAAGCCACGAGGTATAGATATTTCCGCCCCTAATATTGAGATAATTGAATATGCTGCCGCCCACAAAAAGACCGATAAGCGCAAGCGCGAATACCGCAACCGAAAACCAGCCCGTCATCATCGCGATATGATAAAGCGCAAATACTCCCGCACTGAAAATATATGCATATTTTTCAGATGCGCTTTCCGCAAGCGCGAGAAACGCAAAACCGCGGAAGAAGAATTCCTCAAGGAGCGAATTCACAAACGAAATATACATCGCGACAAACACAAAATTATCTTTGTTTACTCCGATATCTCCCGTAAGAGCATCGGTTATCATCGAGAAATCGAAAACATTGCGAAACAACGCATATGCGCCGAGGATTACGGCAAATACGGGAATACAGAGCGAAAACGCAAGCTTCATCCCTTTTTTGTTTGCCCGAAAAAGATTTTTCAGTTTTATCCCGCCGAGCGCTTTCGAGCATATTAACGGAACAATAAGGAAAAGCAGGAGCTTTGCCGCAGATTTCACTGCATACGGCGGTTTTATCACGCCGTCAATAACCGCCATTATTACGCAGCATCCGATAACTACCGCGGAAATAACCGCAGTTCTTTTTTTCTCCGTCATCTTCCCTCACCTTCAGTTTCCTCGATTTTTATCTTCGGAAGACTCCATCGGTATTTCGTCGCAAGCATTCTTATGATAAAGACAAGGAGCATCGAAATCACCGAGGGGATTATTATTCCATCAAGCTTTCTTCTCATAATATAATACAACACACTTCCGCATATCGAAGCTATCGCATAGATATGCTTTTTGAAGACAAACGGCGTCGAATCCGTCAGAACATCGCGGAATATACCTCCGCCTATTCCCGTCAGCATACCCAGCGTTACCGTAAAGAACATATTATCCGAAAAGCCCGCGACGAATGCCCGCTCAGTTCCCATAACAGAAAATGCGGCAAGACCTATCGCATCGAAGAAGTTATTTATATATTCCGTCTTCTCCTCAAAGCTTGAAAACTCACGCCTGTTCATATAGCCTATAACGAAGACTACGATCGCACTGAATACCGCTACGGCAAGCATCGCGAGATTCCCGAATATCACCGGCGGAAATGAACCCATCAGGATATCGCGGAGTATTCCTCCGCCGAATGCCGTTATGACACTGACGAACACAATGCCGAAAATATCAAGTCTTGCCCTTATTCCGACAAATGCGCCCGACACCGCAAACGAAGCAGTACCGACGATTTCGAGCATAAGCATAATGACATCAGAAAACATATTTTTTCTCCCGTGAACATGAAATATCTGCCTTCATTCTATCACTTATCGCTTCTGTTGGCAATAGCATCAACCATATCGGCAAGTTTTTTTGCTCTTTGAGATGCGAGCTTATAATATTCCCTCGTCGAAAGATTTTTATATCTTTCATCGTTGCCCGGCTTGAGCTCAAGCATCAAAGCGCAATTGCAATTCAATTCCGAAATCTTTTCGGCAATCTTTCCAAAATCCAACTTCCCGTCGAAAGGGATGAGGTGCTTGTCCGTGTCAAAAATGCATTCACTGTCGCTTATGTGCATAACACTTAAGCGGTCGCCCCATATTGACAAATAATCTATTCCCTGCGTAAAGCAGGCTTCGTGACCGACATCCCAGCAGAAATCAAGCTTTGGAAACGTCTTCATAAGATATTCCGTATTCTCAAAAAATCTGTGGTTTTCCATTGCAACGGATATGCCTTTTCCCCACGCATATGAAAAAAACTCGCGGTATCGCTCTGTCCCGAGCTCATTTATCGGAGGCATCGGTCTTCCCGTTGACGGGTGTGTGACAAGGATTCCGACTCCGTATTCGCAACACATATCGACGCTGTTCTTGAGTCTCTGCAGCATCACCTCTCCCGCTTCACCTTCATACCACAAATCACTCATATTTGTTTCTCCGTAGAAAGGCGCATGGAAGCTCTCCATTCTTATGCCGTTTTCACGCAGCATCTTCATTGCGGCGCGAAGCTCGGGATGCTCCGATCCTACAAACGTGTTTTTTATTCCGTTCTCAACAAACGCCGATATAACCTCCTGATACGGAAGCTTTTCATATAAATTGATGCCTGTTTCCATCCTCAGACTCCCCTCGTGAGCATTTCATATGTCACGCCGTATTTCTCTGCGATATCTCTCGCATAGGACATTCCCTCCGGAGGCGCAACCTTTATCCGGAAAGAGCGCTCGCCACCCTCGCTCTGCACAATAAGCGACGCCGCCTTTGCATCGGGATTTTCAAGATTGAATTCCCCGATATCCGTGCCGAGCTTATGCATATGAGTGTTATATATCGTTCTGACCGACTTTTTGAGAAGCGCTTTGACGGAATCCTTCGCTATATAATAGCCCTCTTCAAATGAAGTTGTTGAGAAGGATTCATTCAGAAGATAAAGGCTTTTTTTCGTGCAGCTTCTGAACGCTTCCTTGAAACGGACACATTCCTCGCCGAGTCTTCC
>JAZSHZ010000237.1:0-11279 GCA_045533555.1 Eubacteriales bacterium | reverse complement strand
CCATGTTACAATTCCATAACAATTTTTTCTTTGATTATAAACATATTGACTACATGCCATAATGACTATATCAAGGCTGATTTGCTGAATTATTTCCTTATTCTCATCTTCTTTTTCAACGCTATAGTTGTCATCTATAATCGACACACAATTTTGAAGAACTTTGAAAGCAGCTTGTCTCTTATATAAATCACCATCAACAAGAGAGGCTTTCGCCTTTCCGTATGAACTATAGAAAATAGCTTCTATGTTCGTTGGGTCATTCTGTTCAACCAGATTATAATATTTTTCCGTCTCATCCCAATCTTCTTTTTGTTTTGCTCTTCTTGCATTAGCCAAATATTTTTCAACAAAAGAAGAATTATCAATTTTAACCGTACCTTGAACATCGACGGTTCCTTCCACCATCATTTTCTTTGCCTCATCGGGCGAATATTTCATCCCGCAATGCTGGCAAACAAAATAGCCATCCTGCTTGACAATATCATTACCATTACACATTTCGCATACAAGTGCTTTCATTTTTTCATCCTCCCACAACTTTTTCTTTATTATATAACACCTGTAGGTTGTTGTCAATAACTAATTATAGGTGTTTTATATAACAACTTAAAATTGTTATCATATAAACAGGTGATGAAATTATGGTTGAAAATTTAAAGAAGTTAAGAAACGAGCTCGGCATTAGTCAGCAGGCTCTTGCAGAAAAAATCGGTGTCAGTCAGCAGTCTATAAACAAATATGAAAACCACGGTGTTGAGCCCGATATAACAACTCTCATTAGTATTGCAGATTTCTTCAACGTCACCGTTGACTATCTTATCGGCAGATCTTCCGACAAATCGGACATTCCCTATAAGTTGACCGAAACCGAGCGCTCTCTCGTTCGCGAATACAAAAAGCTCTCATCCACAGAAAAAGCCTGCATAAAGGCGGTTATCGCGGAATTCAATAAAGCAAAATAAAAGGTGCTGCAAGCTATTGCAGCACCTTTTATTATTCTGCCGGCTCTTCTGCCGGTTCGTTTTTATAGACTTTGATTTTCGTTACGCGGTGAGAATCCGTCTCCGTTATGGTGATATCGAGGTTTTCGAAGCTGAACTCATCTCCATCCTCGGGCATTTTGCCGAGCTGCTCCATAACCCAACCGCCGACGGAAACGCTTTCCGATTCCGCTTCGATTTCAAACATTTCGCAGAAATCCTCAAAGTTTGCCGAGCAATCGACTCTGTAGATATTGCTTCCGAGGTTTTCAAAATCGAGAACGACCTCATCGTGCTCATCCCAGATTTCTCCGACGAGCTCTTCGAGAATATCTTCCATCGTTATAATACCGAGCGTTCCGCCGTATTCATCAATGACAACGGCGATATGTGACTTATTCTGTTGAAGGATTTTGAGAATATCATTGACCTTCTCGGATTTCTGGATAAAGACGGGCTTTGCCATAATATCCTTTATCGGCTTTTCCGTTATACCATCGGGGGTCAAAAAGTCCTTAAGATGGATAAATCCGATGATATCGTCAACACTTTCGTTATAAACGAGAAGTCTTGAGAACTTAGTTTCGGAAAAGAGCTTTGCAATCTCCGCTTTTTCCGTTCCCTCTGCAAATCCCTCAAGGTCAACGCGATGGGTCAGGATATCGACCGCTTCGCGCTCTGAGAATTCTATCGCATTTCGGATAAGCTCTCCCTCATCCGTGTCGAGGCTTCCCTCCTGCTCAACCTCTTCAACGAGCATAAGAAGCTCTTCCTGCGACATCTTGGAGTTATCCTCCGTCTTGAAAATTTTGGTAACAAGCTTATTCCAGAGCGAGAAGATAAAGTTGATCGGAGTGAGTACCACGATAAGGATTCTTATCGCAGGCATTGAAAACATCGCGAATTTCTCGGGGTTATTCTTCGCAATATTCTTCGGAGTTATCTCGCCGAAGATAAGGACGATAACCGTGATGACAATTGTCGAAACCGTTGCCGCAAGATCCGCATCGGAAATCAGACCAACGAACATAAGAGTTGCGATGGATGATGCCGCAATGTTCACAATATTGTTTCCGACGAGAATCGTCGAAAGGAGCTTGTCATAATTCTCGGCAAGTCCGAGAGTTTTTTCAGCTTTCTTATTGCCGTTTTCTGCCATGGTTTTAAGTCTTGTCTTGTTAATTGATGAAAATGCTGTTTCAGTTGCCGAGAAATATGCCGAAAGCATAACCAGCACCGCAATTATGATGGTACATTGCCATATGTCCATAATTTTAAAAAATCTCTCCTTAATAATTCAATATTTATATGTTTTATATGCTTTTTTCTTCATTTTTGCCTATCATATGCGGACTCTTTGAAAGCACAAAAAGGCACACCTGCCCGCAATTTCCACGAAACCGCGCAGGTACGCCTCATATAACAAATAAATATTTTTTTCGGTATTAGCGGGGTAATCTCCGTCATCCGAATCCATATTCAAATGCCATCCTTTCTCAAATACTATCGCGTATTATACACTATATTGCCGATTCTGTCAAGTTTTTGTTTGACAGAGAGAAAAAGGCACAAGAACACAAGCTGAGAATTTATATGCAGGGAACAGTCTATATGTTGCTTCGTCTAAAATTTTCGCAAAACCAATTTTCAAAAAAGACGCAATTGTATATAAAACGCCTCGAAACATCAAATTTCAAGGCATTTCCGCTTATTTTATTCAAATCTCACCTCTCAACGTACCAACGTACTACTTCGGGTTCGGTTTGAATAATTTCGCACCATTTTGGACAGCCTGCTCTTTCTTATTATATCTTTTGAAGGATTTCCCGAACTGCATCCTCGTATATCTTCTGCCAGCCTGAACCCATCATACATTCGATTGTCTCATATCCTCCGTCATTATATACATCAGCCGGTGCACCGTAATGCATGTATCCGTTTGAATATCCGACAACAACCGTCTTTTCGTAATCCGACATAGTCTTTACCCGCTCCCCTATCTGTGACAGCGGTTCATTGGGTGCCGATACAATCACAAGGTCACCTATCCTGATCCCGAGTATCTCTGCAGGAAGCTCCGATGCATTATAGCTCTTGTTATGTGCTTCGTGCCAATCAAGTGTTTCAAGCGTTGTTGCAATTTTGGAAAGCTTTTCCATTGTTCTTATATTGCTGAGATATTTTTCGATATTCTTTTTATTTATTTCATCCTGATCACGCAGCTGTGTTATACCGAGAGAAGCCTCACGCATATATGAATAGGCATAGTCAAGCGGATATTCGGGGCTTATGAGATACTTCATATACAGAGGCAGAAACGCCTTGAAATCAAGCGGACAGTTACCGAGAGCTTCAAGAAGCTTTTCGCGCTCTTTAAGTACACTTTTTCTTACGGAATCGAAATCCTGCCTTAGCGGTATCATGATATCGGCACTCTGTGAGCTGATTGAAGCATCGGGCGAGGTTTCGATTTTATCAAGCACTCTGAGCACCTCAAGCCCCAATGCTCTTCCCGGCTCCTCGCAGCATTTCGGTTTGTCGTAATTTTTATATTCACATTCAGTTACATCGCCGCCGCAGCTCTGGAACATCATCGCCATTGCTCCGCACTCACGTTCAACAAGACGTTCAGCGATCCCCGGATAGTTTGCCGTTATTTCGTTATTTGCATAACCGAGAAGCGGATGACAACCGAATGTAAACACAGCGCAAATAGGCTTTCCGTCCATACCGTCAACACGCAAAACAGTAACCGTATCATCTGCGAACGGAATTTCCTCTACCATATCATCCGGCGGTGCAGGATGTGCCTGCCTTATTGACCAGGACGAGCCGTCGCGAAGCTTAAGTGTTCTGTTGATCAGGAAGCTGTTCTCGTGCCCTTGAGCCGAACCTACCCTTGCAGGCTTTAAATTTGAAAGTGCTTCTCTGATTGCATCGAGCACACGCAATGAAACAGTTTCCTCATCCTCGGTCATTGCAGACGGTGTATGGGTATGGGTTGTCCCGCAAAGAAAAGTTGTTATTCCAAGCTCTGTTGCGGACATTTTCAAATTTCCGAACATTTCGTCTGAAAACTCACCTATTCCGCCACCGAGGCAAATGCAATCGAGCGACACAAGCGCACAGGTTTCCTCTTCACTTTTTAGCACCAGAACCTTGGCATAAAGAGGATCATTTGCCTTATTCTTTTTATTCGTTATTTCCACTCTTGAAACGCCTGCGTGCAGACTCATAGAAAGCATCTCCTTTTCAAACGCATTTACCGTCACGAACTTTTAGATTTATACTTATTTATAGTATAAAAAAGCTCCCGTCAATAGTCAATGACTTATTCATCCGCAAAACAAAAAAGTCATTTTTGACAACTTTGTCACACAGCAAAAGTGTGCAGCAATTTGATTTGCTGCACACTTTTTGTTGCTAGTCGCGCTTTGTGGGATTAATCAATCTGTCAAGAAAGACTGCAACCTCTGCGCGTGTTGTGTAGTCAGTCGGTGCGATAAGTCCGTTCTTTCCGTTGATGAGCTTTGCGTTGACAAGAGCGGAGACTGCGTCGCGCGCATAGTCCGCGACTTGGTCGAAGTCGGGAGCTTGCGGGACGTCGAGGACGCCGTCCCCTACATTGAGTTTGTTCATTCCCGTAAGTGCTCTGTAAACTATCACCATCATATCCTGACGGGTGATGTTGTTTCTCGGAGCGAATTTATTTTCGCCGATGCCGTTGACAAGACCTGTGTTTCTCGCTACCGCAAGCTCCTTTGCGAAGTAATCGGAAGCGGAAACATCCGCGAAGTTTTCTTCGCTCTCGGAAGCTAACTTGAATGCGCGGACAAGGAGAATTGCGAAGTCTGCGCGCGTGATGTTAGCTGCGGGTGAGAATGTATTCTCGCTTGTTCCCTTTATGATTCCTTCATCTGCAAGAGCATTGATAGCATCAGCCGCCCATGCGTGCTTTCCGAGGTCAATAAATCTTGCATTTTCGGGGGCTTGCGGGACGTCGGGGACGCCGTCCCCTACATTATCGGTTGAGCCCGCAGTGTTCTCCTTTTCATCCGATTGTGTCGGCGGGATAGTCGGTGTCAACGGTGTTGACGGTGCGCCGGAGCTTGCGCCGCCTGCGCTCGTTGAACCAAAGACCTTTATTATGAAGTGAACGGTTTTCGCGCGTCCCTTCGCATCAATTGCCTTGACCGCAAAATGGTTCTCACCTATCTGCGAGCTTGTCGGCTTCCAGACGAGTGTTCCGTTTTTCTCATCAAGGCTTGCGCCTCGCGGAAGCGATACCGCATCATAAATTATTTCGCTTTCATCCTCGCTCATTGCATTCAACCTGACTGTTATCGTGCTTCCCGCACTCGTCGCAAGATCATCCGCGAGCTTATCGAAAACGGGTGCGCCGTCATTGACATTTGAAAGCGGGATTGATATTTTCTGCCCGCGTGCGATATTGTATACAAAGCCGAGTGATGTGTTTTCCGCATCTTTATAGCTTCTTACCGCAGAGACCGTTCCGATATCAAGTCTGACACCGTCATCCGTCTTTTCCGCGCCGTATATTCTGTAGACGCCGTTCTGAACACCGTCATTCGCAACGAACACATATTTATCCGTAAGCTCGGACACATCAAACTCATCCTTCGTTTTCACGAGAATTTCATTTTCGAGAGAAAGCTCGCGGGTGAAATCCGAAACAATGCCTGATATTGCGGGGCGAAGTTCCTTCTCCTCGCCGATTATATCGCCGTCGTGGAGATAGGTATATACCGTTTCGCCATCTGCATTGATGCTATATACGCCGACAAATCCGCGGAAGTCTATCTCCCGCTCTCCGTCCTTCACCTTATAGAGAACTTTGTTTTCCGTCGCATACATGATATAATCGCATCTTCCGTCTGTGCGGACGACCTTTATCGCCTTCGCGATATCATCGGCATTTGTCTTTCCTTCAACGGGAGTGATCTCAACCGCCGACATTTCCGAGATATATCGCTCATTGCGATAAGGCTCATATACCGCGGTATAAAGCGAATCAAGCTCTTCGCCGCGTCTGCGCGCGAGAACATATTCAAACGTCTCGGGAAGACCCTTATTTACCGATCTGCTCGGAACATTTCCGCTTGTGAGGGCAACCTCATCGAGAACGAAATCATTGAGCATCGTCATTCTCATATGAAGCCCCTTGCCGTCAGCAAGAACCTTGCGATAGTCCTCGACCTTGAAATCGACGGAAAAGCTTCCGACATTCTCTGCTTTTCTGATATTTTTCATCCATGTGTAACCGCGCGGATAGATGAAATCCGCAACGACGTGCGTGTTCGACGGGTCGGGTCCGTAAGGAACATTTGCGCCCGCATAGGAGCCGACGTAATTTCCCGTTTCCGTTCCGTCATCCGTCTGATGCTTTATTTCGCCGAGCCCTTCAGTCGCGCTTATCTCATCGGACTGGCTGTGGAAGCTGTAGATATGGTCATATCCGCCCTTGACGCGGAAGAAATCAACGCCGTAGGAAACATCGTCCCCCGCATTTATCATAAGAACGGTTCTGCGATATATGTCCGTTTCCGTATATGCGTTTGAAGCATCAATATCCATAACCTTGACCTCGCCCGCATCATCGAAATGCTTCGGGAAGCCATGGAATCCGATATCCTTCTGCGATTTTTCATTGACGGTTACCGTGTTATGAGCGAGAGTTGCCTCCATCCACTGATATCTGTGGGGATCCGTGCTCGTAACTTCGGGATAGCCGTTATCGGGAGCAAAATTGAGGCCGAAGGCTTCAATTCCGAGGTTTAATGTATCGAGGTGTCCGTGACCCTGGTTTCTTCCGAAATATATCCAGTAGTCGCGCATATTGTTGTGATGGGTTATGTGCTTGTCCTCCGCATATTTCGCGCCGTCGCGGAGCACTGCGAAGCCATATCCCGAAAGCATCTCGCTCTTTGTCGAAAGGTCTTCATCCATAAGCTCCAGAACATCTACACCCATACTCTCGGGGTCTTTTGTGAAGATATCGTAATGAAGCCCTTCGACCGTGTTGCCATTGCGCTTATATATATATTCCGCAAGCTGATTTCCGAGCGGAGAATCCTTAAGTCCCCTGAAGCCGCGAAGAAGGAGATCGAGAGTATCCTGATAGTCCTCAACCGATGCCGTTGCGCCGGAATCGCCTATCTGCGCGGTATATGAATCCACGAGAACCATCGGTATATAAACCGTGAACATCTTCGCAAACTTCGGATTCTGATAAAGGTCATATTTCTCATCTGCGCTGTACATCTGCAGCATATCCGCGCATTCATAGAGATTTTCTATCCATGAGCTGTTGTAGTTCGGAGATGCTTCATCGCCCGTTCCGTCTCGGTCGACTGCATTCACAAGCTGGACACTCAGGTTACCGCCCGTGCATTTTGCCGTTCCTGCAGCTCTGTCCTCCGACCACATACCCGGCTGATAAATCCAATCGATGATGCCGCTGCTTTCCGGCTCTCTCGCGAGAACGAGCGCGGCCGCCGCAAGCATTCTCTGCTGAAGTCCGTAGTTACCGGAAATATTGCCTTCCTTTGCCGCGCGGAAGGATTCCCTGAGAAGACCGTCCTCAATGTTTGCCCAGATTTTCTCGCCGCTTGTCTTTGAGTTTTCAAGATTATGCGCCGCAGCTTTTTCCGAAAGGAACTTGATAACCTGCGGGTCATCATACATCGGATATGCCGCATCGGCATACTGTATGAACGTCGTCGTGTATGTGCAGTCGTTTATTCTTCCGAATATTTTGCCGAAGCCCGAGCCGCCGTGGGCGACAAGATACATATTATCCCACTGCTTATACGAGAAGCTCGGGAACACATCCGCGATCCTGTCTATAAGAACTGCCGTTGCTCTTCCGTATTTCTTCTCGCCCGTATAGAGATATGCTCTTCCGAGGTTGAGAAGATTGCGGTTGACTTCAAACCAGATTTCATGAGTATAGTATGCTATATATCCGTGGCGCTCTTCGACGCCGTTCGGATATGTTCTTCCGGGGAGATATCCGAGACCGTCATCGACGCCCCAACGCGCTCCGTCAACCTTTGTGCCAGTTCTCGGGTCGCGGTTGCAGCTTTCCTTCGTCTCATCATAAAGCTCGGGGTAGAGGTCATTATGCATTGCATCCTTCTCACCGTTTGCAACCGCTTCCTCGTTTGCCTTGCGTGCGCGCTCGTTGTTATAATATCCCTGCTCATCGAGTCCTCTCTGATAGAGAAGCCCGAAATCGTTTGACGGGAAAAGACGCTTGCAATCGGGGCACTGAAGCTTCCATGGCTTTGTATAGATATTGACATCAAAGTAGCCGCTTGCACGGTGATTTCCATATTCGGACATATTGTCGTTGCCGCAATATCTGCAATAGATATAATCAGGGTCTCCCTCTGCGCCTATCTGCTTTGAGCGCGGAAGTCCTTCGCCCGTTATATGGTCATAGAGATACTCATACGTTCCGAGATTTCTCTCTGCATTTTTGACCGCAATCTCCGCCTGCTCACGCGCCCATTCATATTTCCTTGAATTTTCGCGCGCAGCCTCGCGGCGCTCATATGTGTAGTATGTCGGCTCTGTCTTTGTTGTCGGCTCGCGGAAGATGATTTCATAAGGCTCGCTTGCAAAGCTTTCGCCTCCGAGCGATACCGTCGCACGGACAGATACCGCACCGGCAACAGGAAGAGTTACATAGCTTCCGTCCGCAATTTCGCCTTCGCCGCCAATGATTTCATATGTCACATCACTATCCGGGAGCGCCAGCTCGTTTCCACTGTTGAATATTGCGGTTGATGAGAGTTTCACCTTTTCTCCCGCAAAATTGACATTATCGGATGATATGACAACAGCCTTGATTCCGCTCGTATCCGTGACCGTGATTTCCTTCTTCGCAGTCATCGTTCTTCCGTTATGCGAAACCATGACATAGACATTCGTTTTGCCGTGGCCCACCGCAGTGATAACGCCATCAGTGAACGAGGCGACTCTGTCATCCTCGGTTCCGTATATGATTTCAAGCTCATCCTGCGGAATCACCGTACCGTCAAGAAGCTTTGCCGAAAAAGTCGTGTTCGCCGAATCAGCTTCTCCGTCGGGATGCACGCTCAGGAGAGTTTTTTCCACCTCGAATTCGAGGAATCTGAAAATGTTGCTTGCGTCAAGCGTCAGGAGTCCGGGGTACTGACGGTAGCCGGATATGCCCGGCTTCGTTGCCTTGAACACAAGATTATATACGCCTGCCTGAAGGTCGATTCCCGTGAGTTCGCGGTCTGTCGCTTCGGCATTTACTGGATTATAATACGGAACATCGCGTCCTATCGGCGCATATTCCGAAAGCGCGGCATCGATATCCGCAACACTGTCGGGAAGGATATAGACATCACCGTAGCCGCCGTTTGTATTGCTCTGTCCGTGGGTCAACGTCGCAAAATATCTTGCGCTGTTTGTTATCTTGATGCGGAGCGCGACCCATTCGCCCTCGCCGCTTGTGCGAAGCTCCGCTCCCCATTTATGAGTGACGCTGTTTGCGGAAGTTGCTCCTTTGGCGTCCCTGTATTTCCAGAGCCCGCGCGCCTCTCCGTATTCCGTTATCGAGCTGAGCTTTTCACCGTTTGCTATGCCTTCGTTGAAGTCATATGTGAATTTGGTCTTTACCGCCCCCGCTTTGCCTACCTTCACCTCAAAGCCCGCGGATGCCGTTCCGCTTTTTGTTCTTACGGTCACGGTCGTTTTTCCTTCGGAAACGCCCGTTACATAACCGTTTTCATCAACGGTGGCAATATTTTCGTCCGAAGTCTCGAAATTGAGCTCGGACAATGAAACGCGGCTTTCCGAACCGTCGCTCATAAGCGCCGTTGCAGTTATCGGCGCACTCACTCCGACAGTTATTTCCTCATAGAGCTCTGCCGAAATAGACATAGCCGCAACGCCCTCTCCTCCGTCAAGAGAAAGATAGGATAAATACTGCGCACTTCTTGTCAGCGTTCCCGTATAGTTCGGCGAATTGCCGACGTACGTAAATACGACGAGGTGCTCGCCCGCGGATGCAAAATCATACTCTCCGAGATACGTTCCCATCACAGCCGCCTGCGCGTCACTATAGAAATCGACAGTATTCCCGAGCTTATATGCGGGGTTCATGAGCCCCGCATCGACATCCGCATCCTTCGGCATGATATAGAGCTGACCGATGCCGCCCTGCGCCGCCGTGATGTGGCCGAGTGTAACCTTATATGTGCCTGTGGCGGGAACATTTATCTTAAGCGCCGCCCAATTGCCGAGCGGAAGCTTCTGTATCTGCATTCCGTAGCTTCTTTTCTTGAAGCTGTCCGCATCTGTTTTCCAGCTTCCGTTCGTTGCTCCGAAGCTCCAGAAATTCTTTGTCGTCTCATATGTCGTGTCACGGCCATCCGTCGCGCACTGCATAAAATCATAGATTGCCTTATAACCGGAATATTCCTTTTCCGGCTCTTCGTTTCCGCCTGAGCTCTTTTTCGTGAGGGTGACAGACTTCGGATACATGCGGAAGCCCGTACTTCCTGCCGCGCTTGCATAGAAAACAAGGAGATATTCTCCCGCTTTCCCCTCTTCAATCACGACATCGGAAAGCTCCGTTGTCGTTGTCTTGACATTGCCTGACGCATTATAATAGGAAACATCTTTTCCGAATGGTTCTGCCGAAGCGATTGCGGCGGCGATGTTTTCCGTGTTTCCGGGAAGAAGATAGATATTTCCGATTCCTCCCTGCGTGTTGCTCTTTCCGTGGGTCAGAACTGCGGAATATTCGCCCGATGCGGGGATTTTGACCTTGACCGCAAGCCATTGACCCGCAGCGGTAGAGTTCGTGTCTATTCCGCCCCAGCTATGGGTCTTTGCATTTGCCGTTCCTTTATCCGTCGGATTGGAGGAATGCCATTCCCAGACATCGTCCGTGTCGGAATATTTCGTTCCGCTGATTTTATTTCCCGATGTGAGATTTGCATTCAGATCATAGACATAAACCGCGTTTTCCACTGCAGACACCTGCGGAAATGCGGGGAGAAGCGATATCGTCATGCATATTGCAAGAATAAATGAAATCAGTTTCTTTTTCATATTTTACACCTCATATGCCGAAGTATATATAACGCGAAGCTTTCCTTCCGCATCGCTGAACAGAAGATATCCGCGCGCAACTTTGCTTTCTTCCTTGCCCGAAGGCTTTGCAACGAACTGACCACTGCCGGTCTTCTCGCTCGCCTTGGAACTGAAGCTTGCGATATTCGGAACCGCACCGTC
>JAZSHZ010000089.1:0-18499 GCA_045533555.1 Eubacteriales bacterium | reverse complement strand
GATCCGACTTCTTTTGCCGTTTAAAAGTATTCCGTTTTCGATTCTCTTCATACGGCGGAGAAGCATTTCCGAAACTCCGAAGCGCTTTTTCAGAATCTCCGAAAGCTTCTTCCCGTCATCCTTTTCATCCGCAATATGATACAGCTTACGGTTCATTGAAGCGGCTCCCTTCGCGCCTTAAGAATGCGCCGACGGGCGTTTTGCAGGGAAGCTTTACCCTGACTCTTATCTTTGCCTGACCTGCCGCCTCGATTTCCTCTCCGTCAAGCGTCGTCATCTTTTCGAAAACAACGACCTGCGGTGCGGCTTTCGGCTGCATAAGCTCATATTCCTTATTTATCTCAAACTTGTTCTTCTGCTCGATGACGGCATTTCCCTCATCATCGCATTCGACAACGGTTGCAACGACGTCCCAGGTTCTGATATAGTTTGAGGTTTCGGGTCTCTGTATGTATTTCTCGCCGAAATAGAATCCCGTGCAATACTGGCGGTGGCTGACCTTGTCCGCCTCAACCGTCCAGAATCCGTCGCGCTGCCATGTTTCCGGGCTTCTTGCATACTCGTCTATTGCGAGTCTGTATGCATTCGTGATTGCCGCGCAATAGTAGGACGATTTGACTCTTCCCTCAATCTTGAAGCTGTCAATTCCCGCTTCCATAAGCTCGGGGACATATTCAATCATACACATATCCTTCGAGTTGAAGATATGCGTGCTTCTTCCGTCCTCTACGACGGGGAAATATTCACCCGGGCGCTTTTCTTCCATAAGCACATAGCTCCAGCGGCAGGGTTGAGCGCAGTTTCCGCGGTTTGCGGAGCGACCTGCAAGATAATCGGATATCATGCATCTGCCCGAATATGCCATACACATCGCGCCGTGGACAAAGGTTTCTATTTTCAGATCCTTTGGCTTTTTAGCCATTATCTCGCAGATCTCTGCAAGGCTTGCCTCTCGCGCGAGACAAATTCTATGCGCACCGAGCTCATACCACGCGGTTGCCGCTTCTGTGTTGAGGACGCTTGCCTGCGTGCTTATATGCACCTCTGCACGCGGCGCATATTTCTGAACAAGGCGCATACATCCCATATCGGCAACTATGATTCCGTCAACACCGATACCGCCGAGCATTTCGATATATGGCGGCAGCATCTTTATATCTTGATTTCTCATCATCGTGTTGCAGGTGACATAGAGCTTGACTCCGTTTTCGTGGGCAAGCTTCACCGCCGCCTCAAGCTCTTCATCGGAGAAATTCTGAGACGCGGTTCTCATTCCGAACATTTCGCCTGCAAGATATACCGCATCCGCGCCATAGGTAATTGCGGCGTGGAGCTTTTCCATATCCCCCGCAGGGGAGAGTATTTCAGGTTTCTTCATCTGTTTTTTCCTCACGGGTTTATTTTTGGCGTTTTGAGGTGCTCCTCATAGGTCTTTGAGAACTTGTGAGATCCGTCCTCCTGCAACGCGAAGAAGAGATAGTCCGTATCTGCAGGATAGAGAGAAGCTTCGATCGCATCGATACCGGGGTTTGCAATCGGCCCCGGCGGAAGACCTTTATATTTATAAGTGTTGTATTTATTGTCTATCTTCGTATCCGCAATGCTTATAACCTTTTTCCTCTCGCCGAGAACATACTGAACGGTCGCGCAGGATTCGAGGTATGGATACGATTTATTTTCAAGGCGGTTATGGAAGACGGAGGAAATATTCTCTCTGTCCTTCGCTGTTGCCTCACGCTCTACGATTGAAGCAAAGGTGATGAGCTCATGAACGCTCATTCCGAGCTCCTTCGTTCTTGATTTCATTTCCTCGTTGAATTTGACATCAAAGTTTGCGAGGAATTTCTTGAGAACGCGTGCGGGGTCATCGTTTTTATAGAACTCATATGTGTCGGGGAAGAGATACCCCTCAAGTCTGTTCTTCTTTCCGACGGGGATATCTTCGAGGAAGTCATAATCAAAATCAGTATTTGCGATCGCATCCTCAAGCGCATCCCGCTCGCAGACGCCCTTTTCGACAAGGAGATCAACGATCTGGCTGACTTCATAGCCCTCGGGTATCGTTACCTTGACGGTGTTGACCTGCCCCTTCTTGCTCGTGAGGCGGCGAAGCATTGCGCGATAATCCATATTTGAGTTTATCCTATATTCTCCCGCGGGATATTCGACTCCGCGCTTCGTCATATTCGCAAACATCGTAAAGAGCGCTTTATGCTCGATTATATCATTCTTTTTGAGTATTTTTGCGACGTCGCCGTGGCTTGCATCCTCGGGAATCTGAATAACCGTCTCATAATCGGGGCGCGCAAGAGCGAGCACCTCATTGACCGCCATTATGATCCACGCCGAGAGAAGCATCGAAATGCCGAGCACGAATGCTATGTATACCAAGCGGAACTGATTCTTCTTTTTTCTGCGTCTTTTTGCCATATCTTTTCTCTCCTTATCTTCCCGTTTTCAAAACACGCTTTTCCGTCACGATCATACCGACAAATTCATCGTGTTCCTCGCACGGAACGTTTTTTTCAAGATTCATTTCTCTGCAAAGCGCAATCTTTACCGCGTTTTTTGCATTTTTCAAAAACCTGTCGTAGTATCCTCCGCCGCGGCCGAGGCGCGAACCGTCTTCCCCAAAGGCAACGCCCGGAACTATCACAAGCTCAAGGCTTTCGGGCGATATAACGCGCGTTCTGTCGCGCGGCTCGGGAATATTGTATTTGCCCGGGACAAGATCCTCCTCCGAGAAAATTTCAACCGCATCCATAATTCCCTTTCCGTGGCAGAACGGGACGCAGACGCGGCAGCCCGAGTCAAACAGATTTTTCGTTATACGGTCCGTCAGCACCTCATCGCCGACGCCGATATAAACGAAGGCGCATTTTGCATTCTTATATGCGGAAACAGACATAAGTCTCTCTGCGATCGCCTTATCCGAAAGATGCTTTTCCTCTTTTCCGAGCGCCGCGTTTCTTTCTAAAACCGCGCGCCGAAGCTCTGCCTTATTCATAGCAGACCGCACCTTTGATTTTCTTTGCCGCATCTTCTCCGCGGAGGAATGCGAGAATTTCAAAAGCAAAATCAAAGGCATCACCCGCAGCTCTGCCGGTTATGATATCTCCGTCCTTTGCGACGCCCGCTCCACCGATGAAATCCGCCTTTGCAAGCTCATCGCTGCAGGAGGGATAGCAAACGGCGGTCTTGCCGTCGAGAATACCGAGCCGTGCAAGTATTATCGGAGCCGCGCATATCGCGGATATCGGGATATTTTTCTCCTTTACCTTCAGAACAAGCTCTCTTACCGCTTCATTTTCCCAGAGATTATCTACCCCGGGCTGACCGCCGGGGATTATGAGCATTTCCATTCCGTCAAAAGAAATTTCCGAAAACTCCTTATCGGCGCATACAGAAACGCCGTGGGATGATGTCACCGTCATTTTCGTGACGCCGACGGTCGCAACATCAACACCGCCGCGGCGCAGAACATCAACAGGTGTCAGCGCTTCGCACATCTCAAACCCGTCTTCAAGAAGCAGATATACCATATTATTTCTCCTTTCAGTTATGCATAAGATTCATATATCTTCCGCAGTTTTTCGCAAAAGCAACTTTTGCCCGCTCGCTTATGAGCCTTGCCGCACCTATGCGCGAGCTTTCTCCGACCGTCACCGCAGGTGTCGGATATCCGAACGGAGTTTCCCCATCGGGCGGGCAAAGCTCGCTTATTTCAAACTTTCCGTCATTTTCATAATACGCGCAATAGCCACCGTCATAAATCGCGATACCTCCGCCGAGGAATTCAAACTCCGCGATTATCGTCTCCCACCGTTTATCCGTACGGATCGGATGGATTTTCCCGAAACACATCTTCTCATACATTTCATTGAGGCTCGGTATATCTTTAATTTCCGCATTGCGATATACTTTTATTCCCGCGGAGGCAATCTTTTTTTCGACATATAAAAGCTCCGTGAAGAAATATCTCTCATAGAAATCAAAGAGGCTTTCGCTCTGCGGGATGATAACCGTCATATCACAATCACGCGCTTCGTTTTCAAGAAGCTCGCCTGCAAGCCCGCGCGAGCGGAATTTCTTTGCAGTGCCGACGCCATAGATATATTTTGCGTTCAGAATCCCATCCGAAGTTCCGAAATCATAGGGGAAAGAATGAAGCATCGCGGCAATTTCCCCATCAATTTCACAAACGCGGGCACATTCGAGCCTGAAAATTCTTTCAAAAAAGAATCCGGAATATTCAACGTCATTCGGAAAACATTCTATCCAGAGTGCGCGGAGCGCTTCAATATCTTCTTTTCTTCCGTTTCTGATTATCTTTTCCATATCGCACCGTATTTCATAAGAATATATTCGGGGTTATAGGAAAGCTTTGCGCGGCGAAGCCCTTCGATGCCCATATCTTCCTCACGGTTGATGAACATGACATCCCCGCAGTTATTTTCCGCAAAAAGCTTATTTATCGCCTGATAGACCCCTTCATACGCATAATCGCCCTTTTCGACCATTACGTCGACCGTGTTTTCGCTTATCTTTGCACCGAGGCAATAGGCGCAAACCTCTCCATCGACGCGGAGAACTCCGCCCCGAAGCGAGAATCTCTCAAAAAAGCTCAGGAGCTTTTCAATCGCCGTTGTTTCATATTCGAGGATATCCATCCCATCCTTATCCGATGCCATGGATATCCATTTTTTCTGGAAACGGAGCACCTCCGGTATATCCACCTCAGTCATATTTGCATAGGAATATCTTCCCTCATAGTTTTTTATGAATTTATTGAAATGATTTCGTTTCTGGTGCATTTTCTTGCCCGCAAGCGTTGCAAGATTTTCGCGGAGATAGATATAATCCGAGCTGTTGCGCCGCTCGGTATATTCAAACTCACCGGGAAATGCCTTTTCCATTTCCCCGCGCATACGCTCCGTGACGGAATGAATCCTGATTCCCTTTTCGGTCATCTTCTCCGTCTCAAGAATTTTCAGAAGACCTTCCTTCATATCTCCTCCGAGAGGGGGAAGATATGAATATCCGTCCTTGCGTTTTGAACGGATAAAGACGGTTTCGCCATCTATGCAAATCTCTCCGCCATATAAATTGCACCATGTGTGCAGAACGATAAACGAGCTCTCTGTTGAATCGTAGCCCGTTTTGTACATTATGGGAAAAGCTTCTTCATAGTCGTCTGCATGCACAGGTCGGAATTTCAGCATTTTATTTACCTTCTGTCAAATCAGATATAATTTTATAAATCTCTTCGTGAATTTCTTCTATTGTCTTTATCTTGTTTTCTTTGATGCAGGATATGCGCGTCCACGAATATTTTTCCGAGAGTGATTTCGCAGAAAAATAGCATTTTTTCATATATTCTTTATCCCGCTCGTGGATATCCTCTTTTTCGCCGACGCGCTTTTGCATAAGGCTCTCGGCAAATTCGGGCGGCATATCGAGGAAAATCACCGCATCGGGTTTCGGAAGCGAAAGCTTATCATATTCAAATTCAAAAAGCCAATCGCAGAATGCATCGCGCTCGCTCTCATCCATCTTACTTGCCTGATAAATCGCATTTGAAGTCGTGTAGCGGTCGAGAAGTACCGTTCCGCCCTCGTCAAGATATGTCTTCCATTCGCGAAGATAGGAAGCAACGCGATCCACCGCAAAGAAGCTTGATGCCGCATATGGATTGACCGAAGCGACATTCTCGCCGAAATCTCCGCCGAGGTACATTCTGACAAGCGCGGACGAATCGCTGTCATAGCGCGGGAAAGCAACCTTGCGGAAATCTTTTCCCTCGTGCGCAAGGCGCTCGCAGAGAAGCGCAAGCTGAGTCGATTTTCCCGAGCAGTCCGTTCCTTCTATCGTTATGAGTTTTCCGCTCATGATCAATCCTTCTTTCTAAAGCTGTCGAATATGACCGCAAACATGTATTTCGGGAGCGCAAGCATTCTTCCGAAGCGCTTCGGCTCTTTGAGAAGACGATAGAACCATTCAAGGCCGAGCTTTATGAAAATCTTCGGTGCGCGCTTGACAGTACCTGCATAGGAATCAAGCGAGCCGCCGAGTCCGAGCATAAGGCGGCAATTGAGCTTATCGAAATTTTCCGCCATCCAGAATTCCTGCTTCGGTGCACCGAGGCAGACGAACAGTATCTCTGCGCCGCTTGCATTTATCTCATTTATGACATCTTCATCGCTTTTGAAATATCCGTCGCGTATGCCGACGAAGTTTATCCCCGGGATCTTCTCCGAAATTTTTGCCGCCGCCATATCTCCGACGCCGGGTTTTGCACCGAGGAAGAAGACGCCTTTTCCGCTTTTTGCCGCATTTTCAAGAACTTTAACACCAAGCTCAACCCCCGGTACCTTCTCTTTAACGGGAGTGCGATAAACTCTCGATGCATAGACAACTCCGACGCCGTCTGCAACGACGACATCCGCGCGGTTGAGTATTCTCGCAAGCTTTATGTCCTTCGATGCCATATAGCCTATCTCCGCATTGGGAGTCACGACCATATGGTTTTTTTCTTCAAGCATAAGCTCCTCACAAAGAGCCGCCGCCTCATCAAGAGTGACATTATTATATCCGACACCGTAGATTGAAATCTTTTCGCTCATTTTTCCATACCCCTTCGAGATACATACTTTTCTATAATATATAATACCACATCGGAATCAAATTGAAAAGTTTTTTTACTGTTAATTTTAAAAAATACACCGATGCATTTTTGCATCGGTGTATTTTTGCATTATTCGTTTTCGGGTTTCTCCGATTCTTCCGCGGAAGCTTTTTCTTCTTCCTTTCCGGGTACGGGTTCGCCGAAGAGAGCATAGAATTCTTCCGCTTCCATCGTCTCGTGCTCAAGGAGGTAGTTTGCAACCTCATGGAGCTTATCGATATTCTCGGTAAGAATCTTTTCGCAGCGCTTATATGCCGTATCTACGATTGAGCCGACCTCTTCATCGATAATTCCCGCAATTTCTTCGGAATATGCGCGTTTCTCCGCAAAATCGCGACCGAGGAAAACCTCGTTGTTGTCCGAAGCGAAGCTGATCGGGCCGAGGCGCTCACTCATACCATACTTCGTTACCATATCGCGCGCGGTCTTCGATGCGCGCTGGATATCATTTGATGCACCGCTTGAGATATCCTCAAGAACGAGCTTCTCTGCAACACGTCCGCCGAGAAGTGATACGATGGATTCCTCCATCTCGGTCTTCGAGACAGAATAGACATCCTCACGCGGGAGAGATATCGTATATCCGTTTGCCATTCCGCGCGGGATTATCGAAATATGATGAACGGGATCTTCCGTCGGGAGAAATTTCATCGCAATTGCATGGCCCGCTTCGTGGTAAGCTACGAGTCTGTTGACCTTTTCGCTTCTTACCTTAGCCTTCTTTGCGGGACCTGCTATTATCTTAAGCATTGAATTTTCGATATCCTCCTGATGGATGCACTTGTCTCCGCGTCTTGCGGCGAGAAGCGCAGATTCGTTGAGGAGGTTTTCAAGGTCCGCAGGCGTGAAGCCACTTGTTGACCTCGCGTCGGTCTTGAGGCTGACATCATCGCCGATCTTTTTGGACTTTGCGTGGATCTCAAGAACCTTTTCGCGGTCATTGATATCGGGGATTCCGACATAGACCTGCCTGTCAAAACGACCCGGACGCATAAGCGCGGGGTCAAGGATATCGGGGCGGTTTGTGGCCGCGATGATGATGACGCCCTCGTTGTTGCCGAAGCCATCCATCTCGACAAGGAGCTGGTTGAGAGTCTGCTCGCGCTCATCGTGACCACCGCCGTAGCCTGCGCCGCGATGACGTCCGACCGCATCAATTTCGTCTATGAAGATGATCGCAGGGCTGTTTTTCTTTGCCTGCTCGAAAAGATCACGAACACGCGATGCGCCGACACCGACATAGAGCTCGACGAAATCCGAGCCCGAAATCGAAAGGAAGGGAACGCCTGCCTCACCTGCAACTGCCTTTGCAATATATGTCTTACCTGTTCCCGGAGGGCCGACGAGAAGAACTCCCTTCGGGATTCTCGCGCCGATTTCCGTAAACTTCTTCGGATCCTTGAGAAAATCGACGATTTCCGCAAGCTCCTGCTTTTCTTCCTCGGCACCCGCAACATCAGCAAAGGTGACCTTCTTCTTTTCGTCGCTTCCGAGCTTCGTTCTGGCTTTTCCGAAGCGCATTGCCTTACCTGCGCCGCCATCTGCCTTGTTATACATAAAGAACCACATTATGGCAATAACGCCGAAAATGAGGAGATACGGCAGAATGACAACCCACCACGGAGTTCCCTTTTCGGGGATTCTGTCATCATCCTTGATAATTCCCTTTGATCTCTGCTCACGAATGAGCTCAGTCGTGTCATTTCTGAAATCCGCCCTTATCTGCGGGTCAGAAACGTCAAACATAATGATATCCTCGCCATCGTCCTTCATAGGCTTGCGAAGCTTCATCGTAAGTATTCCGCTATCGTCTATCACGAATTCTTCGACATTTTCTGCTTCAAACTGACGCACAACGTCCGCATATGTTGTCTTCTCGACAGGCGCTCCGTTCATAAGGAACGATGCGAGAGCAACAAGCACCGCGACTATCAGCAAAAACAAAAATATATCGCGCGCTCCGGTGTTCTTTTTCTTCAATCGATGTCACATCCTTAAAATTATTATTTTTCGTATACTTCGCGTTTGAGAATGCCCACATAAGGCAGGTTTCTGTATTTCTCGGCATAGTCAAGACCATAGCCGACAACAAACTCATTCTCTATATCATAACCGACATAATCAGCCTTGACTTCAACTTTCCTTCTCTCGGGCTTATTGAGAAGAACGCAGAGCGCAACAGACGCCGCACCGCGCTTCTGAAGCTCGGGAATAAGGCAGGAAAGCGTGACGCCCGTGTCAAGAATATCCTCAACAACGATAACGTCGCGGCCCGTTATGTCTGCCGAAAGGTCTTTTTTGACAACGAGCTTGCCCGTCGTCTCCGCTCCGTGGCCGTAGCTTGAGACCTGCATAAAATCTATTTCGCAGGGCATATCAAGCGCACGGACAAGATCTGCGGTAAATATGAGCGATCCCTTCAATATACATAATATAAGCGGATTCTTTCCCTCATATGCACTCTTGATCTGATTTGCCAGATATTTTACTTTTTCCTGAATCTGCTCCTCCGTCAGGAGAATTCTTTCAATATCCTTTTTCACTTTTACCCACCCCGTTATTTTATCTCTATCTCAAATACTTCATCTCCGTCATCGGGTGCGAATCTCGCATCATATCCGAATCCGAAAACGGCAAAAACCTTTTTCTCATCGGCAATGACGGGGATATTTCCGCGCTCGTGCTTCGGCACTCGCGCTTCTATAAATAATTTTTTGATTTTCTTGGTCGGGCGGTTTGGAAGCTTTATCTCATCGCCCTCAAAGCGCGGGCGCAGAACAAGCTCGCCCTCTATTTTACCACAAGGAATCAAAAAAAGATTTAACGATTTATGAATTTTGCCGTATTTTTCTTTTTTCTTTATGCTGACGGAAAAATCGCCGAAGTGAAATTCTCCTTCACTTATGCGGATTTTCTCCGCTATGTTTTTCTTCTCTTCTCTTTCAAAGACGAGTTTTTCATATTCGCGCCTTACCCTGACGGAACCGGGGAGCGAAATTACCCCCGATGGATTCTCGCCCGAAAGAAGCTTCCTGATGCCTTCGATATGGCGGAATTCGAGCGTCATATCATCGCGCCCTGCCGCCTTTCGCGCATAGATTTCGCAAACTCTTCCGAAAAGCGCGCCGTGGAGACCCATAAGCGCCTTCGCATCGCAGGAATTCTCTCCCGCGGATATCTCATCTGCCGCTTCTTTTGCTTTTTCCGCAACGAAATCCGCTTCAAGCCGCATAATATGCGCCGCGCGCGCGGCATTTTCAACAGCGGAGGAATTCGTCTCCACAAGTGCGGGAATTGCATTATGGCGAAGCTTGTTTCTTGCATAGACCGTTTCAAAATTGGTCTTGTCCGTTCTGAATTCTATTCCGTTTTTATCGGCATAGCGCTCAATTTCCGCTCTTGAAGTATTTATGAGCGGACGGATTATATCATCTCTCACGGGAGGTATGCCGCAGAGCCCGTCTGCCCCGCTTCCGCGCGAGATATTGAAAAGCACCGTTTCGAGGTTATCGTTTGCATTGTGTGCCGTCGCGATCTTATCCGCACCGAGCTCTTTTGCAGCTTGCCGCAGAAAATCATATCTCTCGTTTCTCGCGCAGAGCTCGACAGACTCGCCGCGCTCTTCCGATAATGCATTTATATCGCGCCGCCCGGAAATGAACGGGATTCCGTATTCAGCGCATTTTTCTTTTGCAAACCTCTCGTCCTCATCGGCATCCTCACCGCGGAGCATATGGTTAAGATGCGCCGCCGAGACGGATATTCCGAGCTTGTCCGAGAGCTTCACGAGAACATCGAGAAGAACGGCAGAATCCGCTCCTCCCGAAAACGCGCAAAGCACCCGCTCGCCGCTTTTCAGCATATCATAATCTTCAATTGTCTTTAAAATATCAGTAAGCATGTGTGTCAATTGATGTAAATTTAGTGTATTTTCCGTCCCAGTGCAGGTCGATATCGCCCGTGCTTCCGTGGCGGTTTTTCTCTATAAGGAGCTTGACTGTTTCAGGTGTTTCGGGATTCTCGCGGAAGAGAATCATAACAACGTCCGCGTCCTGCTCGATTGCGCCCGATTCTCGAAGGTCGGAAAGGCGCGGTCTTCTCTCCTGCTTGTCGCTGTTACGCGAAAGCTGAGAAAGGCAAAGTATCGGAACATTGAGATCCTTCGCCATAATCTTGAGCGCACGCGAAATCGCCGCGACTTCATTTGCACGGCTGTCCGTCTTGATGCCGGACTGGACGAGCTGGAGATAATCGACAACAACAAGGCCTATCTTCTCATTGAGACGGCGGCATTTCGCCTTCATCTCGCTGACCGTGATTCCCGTCGCATCCGCAAGATATATCTTAGTGTTCGCAAGCGTCTCCGATGCATGCGCGATCGCAACCCATTCCTCTTCGCTGAGCATACCGTTGCGGAGATGCTTTGAATCTATGAGTGCCTCGCCCGAGATAAGCCTCAGTGCAAGCTGCTCGTTTGACATTTCGAGCGAGAAGACGACGACCGCCTTGCCCGACATTTTTGCCGCATTTGAAACTATATTGAGCGCAAAGCTCGTCTTACCGACACCTGTGTTTGCCGCAAGGATGACAAGGTCGGAATCATTGAGACCCGTGAGGAATGAATCAACCGTTGAAAAACCGGTCGGCACGCCCGGAAGCTTTCCCTGATTCTTTGCGAGATTTCCGAGATGGGCGTATGTATTCTCAAGAACATCGCGGATGGGTGCGATGCCCTTGCTCTTTTTTTCGTTTCTTATTTCATAAATCTTCTGCTCGGCAATCTCGACAACGGAATCCGCCTCGCCTTCACCCGAGGTTATGATCTCGTGGATCTCGGCGGCGGTTTCATCGAGATTTCGCAAAAGCGCCTTATCGCGGACGATCTTGATATACTGCGCGACATTGACCGCAGTTGGCGTGACATCCATCAGCTTGACGATATATGCCCTGCCGCCCGCGGCATCGAGAGCGCCGCGCACCGTGAGCTTATCTATGACCGTGACGGGGTCAATCGTCTCGTTGAGCGTAAACATACTCTGTATCGTCTCGAAAATGGCTTTATTCTGCGATATATAAAAATCGTCCGTCCTGAGATGCTCCATAACCTCAGGTATGCAGTGTGGGTCGAGAAGCATTGAGCCTATTACAGACTGCTCCGCCTCGACATTGTGCGGAAGTCTTGCGCCTATAAGCTCGTCCATAACCATCCCTCCTGATTGCGTTTGCTTTTGGTGCGAAGCTTATGCCTCGCAGACGGAAACGCGGAGAACTCCGCTTACTTCGTTATAAAGCTTTACCTTGACTTCATATGTTCCGAACTGCTTGATGCTTTCATCGATCGTCATCTTATGGCGGTCAATTTCGATATTGAACTGCTTCTTGAGCGCCGCGGAGATATCCGCCGCCGTTATCGAGCCGAAAAGTCTTCCGTTTGAGCCCGCCTTTGCCTGAACCTTGACGACCATCGTCTTGAGCTTTTCCGCAAGCTCCTGAGCCGCGGCTTTCTCGCGCGCGATTCTTGCAAGCTCTGCTTCCTGCTTGAGCTTTGCCGTGTTGAGGTTATCGGTCGTTGCCTCTTTTGCAAGGTTCTTCGGGAAAAGGAAATTTCTTGCATATCCGTCGGACACTGTGACGATCTGCCCCTTCTTGCCCTGACCTTTAACATCTGCTGTTAAAATTACTTTCATTTTGTTTTACCTCCGTTTGAATTATCCTAAAATATCGTCTATAACGTCCATCAGTTCCTGAGAGACGTCTTCGAGCTTCTTGTTTCTGACCTGCGCACCCGCAGTGTCAAAATGGCCTCCGCCGCCGAGCTTTTCGAGAATTACCTGAACATTTATATCTCCGAGCGAGCGTGCGGAAATTATAACTGAATCCTGATCGCGGTAAAGAACGAACGATGCCTGAACTCCGCGTATCGTGAGAAGCTCATCGGCCGCCTGCGCCGCTATGAGGCGCGTGCTCTGTCCGTTATATTCCGCAATTGCGATATTGCCGTGGTACATATGCGCAAGCTTGACGAGCTCTGCGCGCTTGACATATGTTTCAATGTCATCCTGAAGGATTCGCTTGAGCTCGACCGTGTCCGCGCCCGCACGGCGAAGATATGCCGCGGCCTCAAATGTCCTGACGCCGGTTTTCATCGTGAATTTCTTCGTGTCTATGACGATGCCCGAAAGAAGCGCCTCTGCCTCCGCGGAAAGAATTTCCTTCGTCTCGACCGTATATTGCAGAAGCTCCGTCACCATTTCGCAGGCACTTGATGCATAAGGCTCATGGAAATTGAGGACGGCGTTTTCAATATAATCCGTTCCTCTTCTGTGGTGATCGATAACGGCAACCTTGTTTGCCGATTCGAGGAGCGCCTCGGATTCGACAACAGATTTGCGGTTCGTATCGACCACTATGACGAGAGTGTTTCCGTCTGCCTCGAGGATGGCATCCTCCGCCGTTATGAATGCCCCGTCATATTCGTGCTCCGTCTTTATCTTTCTGACAAGCGCATCCGCACTCGTCTTCTGCCCTGCTATAATTGATGCGCGTTTTCCTATTTTTCTCGCAATGCAGGCAATTCCGACCGCCGCGCCGAGGCTGTCGTTATCGGCATTCTTATGCCCCATTATCATAACGCCCGAGCTATCGCGAATAAGTCCGACGAGAGCATTTGCCATAACGCGGGATTTGACCTTCGTTCTCTTCTCGATTCCCTGCGATCTTCCTCCGAAGAATTCGAAATTGAACTTGTTGCGGATGACCGCCTGATCGCCGCCGCGCGAGAGCGCCATATCTATCGCAAGTCTTGCGTTGCGGTGGTTTTCCCTGAAATTCTGCCCGTCCTTTCCGATTCCTATGCTGAGCGTCACGCGGATGCCGTTTTTACTTTCAACCTCGCGCACGGAATCGAGCACGGTGAATTTTGATGACATATATTCCTCAAGATATCTCTGCTCAAAGATATAGATATATTTATCTCTCTCGTATTTTATCAGTATTCCGCCCGTCGGCTCTGCCCACTCGGCAATCCTTCTGTCAACCTCCGCGGTGATTCCCGAGCGCTCGGCATCGTTTAAGCCGTTCATTATCTCCGAATAATTGTCTATCATAATAACGGAGACCGTCTGCAACGAATTCGTGAATTCGGTTATCGAGGTCGAATATTCGGTCACGTCGAGCCAATAAAGGGTTATGAGCTCGTTTCCCTCTTTTTCATCGGGCTTGAAAAGGCTTCCGTAGACGCGGTATATCTTTTCTCCTATCGCGACCTCATCGGGGCATTCGCTCTTATCCGACCCGACCCACGAAATATCAAACTTCGGGATGAGCTCAAAAAGGCTTTTCGTGAAGATATGCTCGTGCTCACCTATCATCGCCTCAAATGCCGGATTGCCCCAGACGACCTCAAGCGTATCGCGGCGCATAACCGCAGTCGCCATCGGGAAATTGAGAGTCGAATCCTTGCCCGCCGAGGTGACATCAGTCATCGCCTCTTCGACGCATTTATAAAGATCGCTCATTCTCTTTTTTGCAACGATGAGGAATATGACGAATGCGATTATGCTGAGCGAGAGCTCCGCAATCGCCACTTTTATATCGGAGAAGATAAACGATGCGCCCGAAAAAAGAAACAGCAATATAAAGCAAAAGCGGAATCTCAGCCTGAGTATTTCGGAAAAACGCTTGTTCATCTCATCTTCCTCCTTAAAAATGCTTAGAATAATGTACATTACAGTATAGCACAAATACTTCGCAATGTCCAATTATATGAAGAAATTTTTTTAAATCTTTTAAAAATACTTTGACCTTTGTCCTTCAGCATGTTAAAATTAATATAAAATTATCGGAAAGGCGGCGAGGATTTGTCGGGAATGGGGCGCGCTCTGCGCAATTTTTTCAAACAGATAGATATAAAACTTCTTATAATCGCGCTTGTCGCATCGACATTCGGCTTGATCCTCATCACGAGCGCGACGCGCAGTATGGGAAGCGGAAGCTTCATCAAAGTCCAGCTCGTTGCGACGGTTGTCGGAATTTTTCTCTATCTCATCCTTTCGTGGCTCGATCTTGAATCAGTCAGTTCATGGTGGAAATACGTCTATATCATAAATCTTCTTCTCATCTGCTCACTCATCGTTTTCGGAACGGGCGCTGAGGAGACGGGAAACAACGCCTGGATTCGCTTCGGAAGCATCGGAATTCAGCCTGCAGAGTTTGGCAAGATTCTCTTCATCATAGCCTTTGCGGGGCATATAAATGCGCTTTCGGACAAGATCGATTCTGCACTCACGGTTATTATCCTCACTGTCCACGCGATGATACCAATCGGTCTTTTATATGTCATATCCTCGGACCTCGGCTCCGTCCTCGTTTATCTTATGATCTTCGTTGTCATGATGTTCTGCGCAGGAATAAAGCTGCGCTGGTTCGCCGGAGCCTTCGGTGCGCTTGCTGCGGCAAGCCCGCTCATATGGAAATTTCTCCTGCGTCCTGACCAGAAGATGCGAATTCTCGTCGTCTTCAATCCTGAGCTTGACCCGCTCGGACGCGGATATCACGCGATGCAGAGCAAAATCGCAATAGGATCGGGTCAGCTTTTCGGGCGCGGTCTCGGCTCGGGAACGCAGACTCAGCTCGGATATCTCCCCGCAAAGCAGACGGACTTCATCTTCTCCGTCGCAGGGGAAGAGCTCGGCTTTATCGGCTGCCTTGCAATACTTTTCATCATCGGTCTCATCATCGCAAGATGCATCTCCGTCAGCATGCGCTCAAATTCCTTCTCAACGAGGCTGATATGCTCGGGCGTTTCCGCAATGCTCGTTTTCCAGACGATTGAAAATATCGGTATGTGCACAGGGCTTATGCCCGTCATCGGTCTAACGCTTCCGCTGTTTTCCTACGGCGGATCGAGCGTTCTCGCCGTCTATATGGCGCTCGGTCTCATAAGCTCCGCGCGAATGAGGACGGTTCCTTCAAGGCTTGCAAAATAAAGGCAACGCCTGCTAATCCGCCGAAACCTCGCGTGAGAGCAGAATGAGCGCGATTATATTCGGAATCGCCATAAGACCGTTGAAGATATCCGCAAGCTCCCAGACGCTGTCGAGAGCCATTGCGGCACCCGGAATAACGGAACAGACAAAGAGCACACGGTAGAGATACCCTGCGCTCTTTTTTTCTTTCGCAATATACATAACGCAACGCTCGCCATAGTATGACCAGCCGAGAACCGTCGTGACTGAAAACATAACCGTCGCAAATCCGACGAAATATCCGCCGAAAGAGCCGAAGAAGCTTTCAAATGCACGGGATACGAGCACCGCGCCGCCGAAATTGCTCTGATGGAGGCCGGAGCTTATGACCGCAATTGCCGTCACTGTGCAGACAAGCCCTGTATCGACGAACACCTCAAGCATTCCCCATCTTGCCTGCGCGGCAGGGCTTTCCGTCTCCGCCGTCGCATGCATTATCGGCGAGCTTCCAAGCCCAGCTTCATTTGAAAACACACCGCGAGCAACTCCGAATCTCACCGCGCGGCGAAAGCCTTCTCCCACAGCGGCGCCGAATACCGCGCGCGGAGTCAAAGCACATCTGAAAATCTCGGAAAATGCGTTTAAAACGGATGACGGCGAGATTATCATAATACATATTCCGCCGGCAACGTAGGCAAGCGCCATTACGGGAACTATCGCCTCGGCAAAACGCGATATCCGCGAGATTCCTCCGCTCATTGCAACGGCGGCAAATGCCGCAAGCGCGATTCCGCTCCATATCGGCGCAATCCCGAAATCATTCCGCATAACGGATGCGACGGAGTTTGCCTGATTCATCGCGCCCATACCGAGGCAGGCAAAGGAGGCGCATATGCAAAACATTATGCTCATCCATTTATATCCGCGCCCTATCCCCTTTTCGATATAATACATCGGCCCGCCGACGTAGCTCTCGTCCTGCTTCTTTCGGTATTTGACAGCGAGGAAGACCTCGGCATACTTCGTCGCCATTCCGAAGAACGCGGATACCCACATCCAGAAAACCGCGCCCGCTCCGCCTGCGGAAATCGCGGTTGCAACTCCGACTATGCTCCCCGTTCCGATCGATGAGGCGAGCGCGGCGGTAAGCGCGCGATACGGGCTTATTCCGCCCTTCTTTTGCTTTCCGAAAAGCTCCGAAAGAGTTCCGAAAAGCCACTTTTGCACCTGCGTTATCTGCGGAAAGCCGAGGCGGAACGAAAAATATATTCCGCATCCGAGAAGGAGAATGAGCATAGGTGCTCCCCAGACGGTTTTTCCGAGTGCGGCGAGAATTTCCTGAATCATAAGCCTTACCTGCCTTGTTTTTTATGCAAGAATATGAGCACGGGAGTAAAAATATTACATCTTCTTTTCAAAAGCATCATATATATTGCAAAAGTGAAGGCTTGATTGTATAATTAGGATGAAATAATATATAAAGGTGGTGTTACCGATTAAAAAGCTTATATCCTTCATACTTGTTATTGCGCTCATCATTGCGCTCTTTGCAATTCCGACGAATGCCGCGGGTGAAACCTTCGTCGCAATCGGTAATACCGTGCTCCCGCTCGGAGGGCCTGCTCCGATATATTCGAGCGGCGTCTGGTATATCGACTATCAGAATCTGACAACAGGAGGTCTCGTCAGCAGCTCCTATAACTCGGCAGAACGCACCCTCGTCCTCTATACATGGGATACGACGCTTATCTTCAATCTCAATGAAACTACGGCGCACACGGTTGCCGAGAACGTCAAATACAAGGCAGTTTCCTTCGCCTCATCGGGAACGGTCTACGTCCCTGCACAGTTCACGGCGCAGATGCTCGGCTTTGATTATAACGTCCTGACGGATATTCCGATGATACGAATCAAGCGCTCATCCGATATTCCGAACGATATCTTCCTCTATATGGCAGAAAAAGCCGCAAAGGAAGAGCTTGAGCGATACAATGCATCGAAGAACAATCAGCAGAGCTCGCAGCAGGGAAACTCGGATAAACCATCCGTCCAAGAGCCCGATTCTCAGGAAAATCAGAACACGGAAAAGAAATATATCGCGCTCACCTTTAATATCAAGGACGGAAAGAATTTTGCAAAAATCCTTGATTCGCTCTCGCGCTACGGCTACCGCGCGGCGTTCTTCATTCAGGGAAGCGCAATTCCGAATTGTGAGGATGCCATCAGGCGCGCCGTTGCAATGGGGCACACTATCGGAACACTTTCCGAAAACGGCGATGCGGATTTCATTCTCGATGCGGATGCAATGAACGAAAAAATAAAGCTTGCAAACACGAAGCTTTTCGACGTCGCAAAAGTAAAGACGAGGCTCGTCCGCATTCCTTCGGGAAGCAAGAATATTCCCGAAGCAAACGCGGATGCACTCATCGCAAAAGGCTATCGCATATGGGATCAGAGCATTTTGCCCGGCGGAACCTCTGCCAATGCAATCTATAATTCAGCGGTTTCAAGGCTTTCCACTGCGGCGCGCTCGGCGGTTATGACGCTTGACGATTCGGACGCTTCAATCAATGCGCTTTCAAGGCTTCTCCGCTATTTCAATTCAAATAATTTCTCCGTCTATGCGATTGACCTGCTTGATGCCCCCGTCAACGCAATCGGAAAACACGGATAAGAACAGCAAAACAGTTTCGGAAAAATCCGAAACTGTTTTCAGCGTGTCGATAAACTTATCGACACGCTGAGAGATTGTCCAAAAGGGTGCAAGATTATTCAAACCGAACCCGAAGTAGTACGTTGGTACGTCGAGAGGTGAGGTTTGAACAAAACAAGCGGAAAACGCCTTGAA
>JAZSHZ010000033.1:0-3086 GCA_045533555.1 Eubacteriales bacterium | reverse complement strand
GATCCGACTTGAAAGGAGAGCTGCTTTGTGCTATCATATATTCAATATATTGTAATAAAGGTGAGAAAAAATGGCGAATTTAAGATTTCTCGGAACCTGCTCGGGGACAGAGCCTTTTGAAAATATGCACCACACTTCGTTCCTGATAGAGGAAAATGACAGGGTTTATTGGTTTGATGCGGGTGAGAATTGCTCACGCCTTGCATATTTGCAGGGTGTTGACATGCTTTCGGTAAACAGTATTTTCATTTCACATCCTCATCATGACCATATCGGAGGGCTGTTCAACCTTTTGTGTCTTATAGGTCAGCAGAAATGGAGAAAATCGGGCGAGCCGATTGACGGGGATGTCAGGGTATTCACTCCATCGGAGGAGCTTTGGAAAAATATGGACTCGCTCCTGGAGCTGGTCGGAAAAAGCGATGCCACAAAAATTGATTTCGAGCCAAAAACGGTGAAGGACGGGCCTGTTTTTGAAAATGATGACATTCGTGTTTCTGCGCATTATACCGAGCATATCGGAATTCCGGAGGATGGAGTATGGAAATCGTATGCTTACCTCATCGAGGTCGCGGGAAAGAAGATCGTGTATTCGGGTGATATTGCCAGACTTTCCGAGCTTGATGAGCTTATCGGAGATAGATGCGATATGCTCCTTTGCGAGAGCGGGCATCAGAAGGTCTCCGAAATCATTGAATATGCAAAGGGAAAGAAGATTCCGCGCCTGAGATTCCTTCACCACGGAAGAGAGATAATTAATGACCGCGCATCTGCCGAGGCGCTTTGCGAGGCATATCCGCAGTCGGCCATTGTCGTATATGATGGTATGCAGGAAGAAATTTAAATTTTTTTACTGTTTTTTATAAAAACAATACGCGTTTTAGAAAGTTGTGCGGATTGAAAAAACAAAATTACTGTTATATAATATGTCAATGTAAGGAAAGGGGAATCTTTTATGATTACGATAAATTTTAAAGGTATAAACGATTTGCAGAGGAGCTGCGTCGAAGAGCTTGCCGCCGTTATTGATATAAAAGCTGATGAGAGCGGTAAAAGTTTTTCGTTTGAGCAGAAGGAAGGCGCGATCTCGATCGAGTGGGACGGCAAGGAAGGCACCGTTTCATATTCGAAGCCGCATCATTTTTCGCGCTGTGTCGGGCTTATTTATGAGAAGCTTTCGGTATCGGATGAGCCGTTTGCGATATCCGAAGAGCCCTGCTATGACGTCCTTGCGCTGATGCTTGATTGCTCAAGAAACGCCGTTGTCACGTTTGACACCTTCAAGGATATGACGAAGCGACTCGCGCTTATGGGCTATTCGATGATCCAGCTCTATACCGAGGATACATATGAGATGGAAGATTATAAATATTTCGGCTATATGCGCCCGCGCCTTTCTGTCACGGATATAAAGATGATGGACGAATATACGAAGATTTTCGGAATCGAGTTCACGCCCTGCATCCAGACTCTTGCTCATCTCACGACTTATCTCTGCTGGCAGGAAGCAGGTGAGTTTACCGATACGGCAGATATTCTTATGGTCGGAAATCCCGAGACCTATAAATTTATCGAGAGCGAATTCAGGACGATGGCAGAGGCGTTTACAAGCCGCAGAATCAACATCGGTCTCGATGAGGCACATATGCTCGGAAGAGGCAAATATCTCGATAAAAACGGCTATAAGGAGCGCCGTGAGCTCATGCTTGAGCATTGCCTCAAGGTTTTTGAGATCGCGGAAAAATATGGCTTCCGTCCGATGATGTGGAGCGATATGTTCTTCAGGACGACTTCGCCCGTTGATGCATACTATCATATCGATCAGCCGATGGACCGCGAGCTTTGCGAAAAGTTCCCGGAAAATGTCGACCTCATCTATTGGGATTATTACAACGACAATGAGGAGCTTGTCGACGGAATGTTCAGGCTTCACAAGGATGTCACGGATAATGTCGTCTTCGCGCCCGGAGCATGGAAATGGAGCGGATTTGCTCCGAATAACCGTTTCTCGGCGAAGGTCAGCCGCATTCAGCATAAATATTGCCGCAAATACGGTGTGACGGAGGTTATCGTCACGGCGTGGGGCGATAACGGAAACCTCGCATCCGGTTATTCCAATATGCCCGTTGTTCAGCAGTGGGCGGAAATGTGCTACAGAAACAGTGAGGCGGATATAAAGGCGCGTTTCAGAACGTGTATGGATGCGGATTTTGATGAGTTTTATAATCTGGATATGACAAACATCGTCCGCGAGATAAGCGATCCGCCTGCGGGAGCATATAATCCCGGGCTCTATATTCTTTATCAGGATGTCCTTATGGGTCTTCTTGATAAGCATATCGAGCCGCATTTCGCGGAGCATTATGCGGAATGGAAGGATAAGTTTGAGAGCTATGCGAAGAATAACACGCGCTGGAGCTATCTCTTCGAGCTGCAGAGAGATCTCTGCGCCGTGCTTGAGCTCAAATGCAATGTCGGAATAGATGCGCATGAGGCATATAAGGCGGGAGATAAGGAAAAGCTCTCCGTGATCGCAAACGAAACACTCCCGGAAATCACAAGGAGAATGCGAAAGCTTCATGATGCGGCAACAAAGCAATGGCACTCGGAGAATCAGGCGATAGGACTCGACAGCCTTGATCTAAAGCTCGGCGGGGTCATAATGCGCCTTGAGGTTGCGGAGAAGAGGATCCGCGATTATGTCGAAGGCAATGTCGCAGAGCTGCAAGAGCTTGATCGCGAGAGGCTTCCTTTTGTTACGCACGTGGAAGGAAAGCCGAATGTGGCGGCATTGAATTGCTGGAGAAGAAATGTCACGGCAAACGTGTTGATGTAGAAATTGGTCAAATTGCCCGATGTCGGTATAACCCGATATCGGGCATTAATTTTGATAAAACATAAAACCTACATATATAATATATATAAATATACAACAGTACAAATAAGACAAGCAAAGCCGCCGAAATGGCGCGTCTGTTTGGCTAAAATGTCGAAAGCAAAAAAACCTTGAAAAATTTTGAAAAAAGGGGTTGACTTTTGAAGATGTATTTGGTATACTAGCAAAGCACCTCGAGAGAGGGGGTCCG
>JAZSHZ010000240.1:0-10591 GCA_045533555.1 Eubacteriales bacterium | reverse complement strand
CGCGAGTGACTATAAAGTAGCTTCTGCAAACTACTATGCTTCTGCTACAAACACGAAGGGAACAGCAGCTATTTCCGGAACATCGGAGTTTGAGCTTGAGGAAGATAAAGAATATATTATTCTCTTCAATGCAAAGCAGACAGGTGTTATGCATATTGCAAACCTCACCCTTGAGTATGACAAGCCTGTAGAGGTTGTTGAAATGCTGGATGTAACCTACAGCTTCACCAAGACAGGCCGTTCCGATGTTACACAGAGTAAGGACACCCTTGAAATACTCACAAGAAGCGGTGATCCTGCATCCTGGCAGACAAACACGTATACCTCAGTCTGGAATCCGGAATATAAGGAACTTCCGAAATCACCTGCAAATCCGGGCGAGAACTGGGCATATCTCGGAACAAATGCACGTTTTTGCGGAGGACGCTTCGGTAGTGTTACCACAACCAATATGGTTGCGGCGTGGCTCTATTGTGATATTTATATTCTACACACCTCACCCCACACAATGGGTGTTGAATATGTTGACGGAGAAGAATGGATAGCATTCAAAATCAAACCCCCTGCTACTTCCACATACACCGTCAAGGAAATGACAGGATGCACATTCTCAAACGGTTCAAAACAGATTGACGTTTATGTATTCCCCTATGGCGAAACAGAAAAGACGGTATTCTCCGAAGGTAACACAGAAACATACGGAACAGACATTGTTCCTTATGCTCTTTCGGGAAGCCTTCTCTATGCGGAGAGAATCGGGGGCAAGCCTTTCACTTCTCTCGGCGTTTCAAGTGATTACAAGGTGGCTTCTGCAAATTATTATGGAACAACAACCAACACAAGAGGCATAGCAGGTCTTTCGGGAACATCTGAGTTTGCTCTTGAAGAGGATAAGGAATATGTGCTTATCTTCAATGCAAAGCAGACAGGCGTTATGCACATTTCAAACCTCACTCTTGAATACGTAAAGCCCACAGGCGTGCTCACAAGCATTGAGGCAGAGCTTGACGGCGTAACCGTCGGCAGCGAGCTTTCACCGAAGCTTACATGGTATTCCGAAAGCAAGAAGATAGACGGCAACGACGGCGAAGTTTCGGTAGACGTTGTTGAAGATTCCGAAAACATACTCCTCAAGGCAGAGGACGGAAGAGTTTTTGCAATCGGCGAGGGAAGCGCAACCGTTAAGGTTACGGGAACTCTTAAAGGAAAGTCAAAGTCCGTTGAAGTTCCGATAACAGTCAGTGCACAAAATGCAGATGACGGAATAAAGGATATTGCGATAACCCTCACAGATGCGGTTATAGGTGCAGGTGAATATTCCTCGATATATTCTATCTCTGCAAAGGATATGCAGGGAAATGCGGCAGACCTTTCCGATGCGTACATAAAGTATAGCGCAGACGGAGAAAGTGCAAACATTGTTGAGGTAACAGACAACGGAAGCTTCAAGGGACTTTCCGAAGGTGTTGCCGAAATCAAGGCATATATCATTGCAAACAACGGCATAGCGGAGAAAACCTTCACGCTTACCGTGGATAACAGTCAGAAGATAACCGCTGCATATTTATATACAGATACGGAGCTTCGTGTGGGCGAGCAACTTGACATCACGGTAAGGCTTGAGCTTGCAAACCGCAAGCTTATTGCAGGCGGAAAAATAGTCGGCTTTGAGATTGTGGATGAGTCTGAAACCGGTGTGATGGTGCTCACGGAAAACGGACTCAGCGCCATTGCAAAAAAAGAAGGAAGTGCCAATGTCCGTGCGAAGGTCATTGTCCGCGGAAATGAGCATTATACCGATACGGTGAAAATAACCGTTGAAGGTGCAGTTCCCGAATATCCTTCAAGCTTCAGAATTGATTTCAGACAGGGTACTGTTGAAGGCGATACTTATGAGTATATCAACGATATTCTCACATACTCACCCTCAAGAAACTGGGTTTTCCATAAGTTCACAAACCCGTTTCCAGGAAGCTATGAAAGAATCTGGCAGCCTTTGAAGACCGGTAAATATGCCCAGGTACTTTGGCAGAAGCCGGGAACTGGATATCTGTCTTTCAAAGTAAAATTCTCAACTGCAGGAAACTACAAAATTGACAGCGTTTCCTCGGATAATTCACGTGCGGCAAAAATCGGTCTTTATATCATTCCCGTAAACAAGGATAACACAGCAAACCTTGAAAAACTGCTGGTCAATACAAGTGAGTATTATGTAAGCAGTGTTGATTATTACTACAAGGATTATACACCGCTTAAAAATGATGTTGAGCACAGCTTCGGAAAGAAAAACATCCCCGAAGCAGGTGAGTATTATGTAGTTCTCAAAAATGAGCTCGGAAAGTCAAATTCACTTGTATCTTCATATGGTGATGCATTGTATCCTCTTTACTATTCATTTGTAAACGAAAATGCAATGAACAGAGCAGAACTTGTTTCCGACAAGACAACTCTTGAAATTAACGAGACGGCAACACTTGTGCCGAAACTCTTTGACTCAAATGAAAACGTTATTGATTACACTCCCGAGTCCATAACAAGCATTGCATACAGCTCCGACGATGTGAATGTTGTTACAGTTGCAAATGACGGAACAATTACGGCAAATAATGAGGGAAGCACAACCGTAAGAGCAACAATTGTCCGTGACGGAAACACGGTAAATACAAGTATAGCTATCTCGGTAACAGACAGCTCCGGCATTGATACCACAAAGGGCATAACCGTTTCCGCCGATAACAACATATACGTATACGGAAGCACAAAAATTGAGCTTTCGGCAGTTATGAACAGCGGAAGAAAGCTGAAAATTCCGTCGGAATATGTGACATATACACTCTCTTCCGGTGCAGAAGACATTGCAGATGTAAGCGATGACGGAACAGTTACGGGTAAAGCTGTAGGAACGGTTACAATCACACCTGTTATCGACAGCGCATATCTTGCTTCCAAGCAGGCAGAGGGAATCACCGTTTCTCCCGTTGAAGTTTCAGTTTCCTGGGATGCAACGGTAAATCCGGCAGTTTACACCCTTGAAATGCGTGAAAATGCAAAAAATAATGTAAGCAAATACGACTGGGCAAAAAAAGAACGTGATGCGGCTGTCAAGAAGGCAGAAAAATATGTGGAAAACGTAGAGCTTATGTACAGCCTCATTGCACCGGAAGGTCTGCCGAGATACTACCATACATCACACGTAAACGATCCGCTTAATATCTACTGCCGTTATTGCGGTGAATATGTAGGATCATACAGTTGGAAGGTAGATCCCATAGCGCATCCATGGAAGGTACAATGTACTAAGTGTAAGAGAAGATTCCCGTCAAATGATTTTGAAAGCTTCTATGAGCTTGGTATCCTTGAGGATAAGTCCTGGAGTTACGCAGAGTCACTCACAGAGCATCATAAGATGTTCGTATGTGCTGACGGAGAAAACTGTACCTGCTCGCACCCCGGCGGAAATCCCGGAAGTGATTCCTGGTGGGATAAGCGCGGAAGTGCCGAGTGGTATGCATTCTATGGTTACGGCGTTGTGGGCGGCTATCTCAACAACGACTACTATGCAGAAGTAGATGAAGATCTCGGAATTACGGGCTGGGGCGTTGATGACGGATTCGGATATCTGCAGCCCTATGTAAGTGATACAAACAAAAAAGGATACCACACTTCCTATTACGAAGGTGCAAACGGAAATGCATGGTACAAGACAAGCGGACTTTCAGGTCCCGTTCGTCATAACTATATCGCATACTATCTCCACGAAGGTCTGTGGTATGGTGCAGGAGAGACCGAAGGCAGCGGTATGGTAAGAAACGGTCTTGATGCACTGCGCGATGCATTCCTCTACACAGGCGAGGCAAAATATGCAAGAGCAGGAGCAATACTCCTCGACAGAATTGCAGACGTATACCCCGATTTCGATTGGTACGGCTGGACAGACTGGCGCGGAAACAACTACCGCGGAGCAATAGTTGACCCCGTATGGTCAACCACAATGTCCGATTCTCTCACAAGGGCATATGATGCATTCCTTCCGATTTATAACGATCCTTACGTCATAAACTTCCTTTCTTCAAAAGGTGCAATCTATAAGGCTTCGGAAGACGGAACACTTATGCGTGACGAAAGCGGAAATCTCATACCTGTAAACCTCAAGAACAGTCCGGGAGCACTCCGCAAGCATATTGAGGACAACATTCTTCTTCAGTCATTTGAATTTGCAAAGACAGGCAGTATTGCAGGCAACATCGGAACTGCACAGAAGAGCGTTATGTATGCGGCACTTGCTCTTAACCGTCAACCCGAGACGGGAGAGATGCTCGACTGGATAATGAAGATGGGTGAGATGTACAATACGGGAGCCATGCAGGAGAAACCGATCTCCGGCGGTGCAATACTTTCAAAGCTTGTTGATGAAGTCAACCGTGACGGAAGCGGAAGCGAAAATGCAGCGGGATACAACAACATCTGGGTTGCATACTTCATTGACATCGCAGACAAGCTTGCATCCTATGACGGATATGAAGGCGTAAATCTGTTTGAAAATGCAAAGTATCGCAAGATGTTCCTTGCACAGGCGAGACTTCTTCTCGGCGGATATTATACTGCCCAGATAGGTGACTACGGAAGTGTCGGAAGCAAGGGAATGGCACTTTATCCCGATGAGTCCCTTGTGGCTTTCAAACACACGGGAGACAGACTTCTCGCACGTGCATTGTATTTCTACAACGGAAACACGGCAGAAGGACTCCGCGGAAGCATATTTGATGACGATCCCGAAAAGATAGAGCGTGACATCGAAAAGATCGTCAAAGAGGACGGCGAGTTCGCACTCGGAAGCGATATGATGACGGGATTCGGCTTCGCGGCACTTCGTGACGGTGCAAAATATAATTCTGCAAGCAGTCAGACCGCTGACAATACAACCCGTGACTTTGCAATTTACTTCGGTTCAAACAACGGTCACGGACATTACGACACACTTAACCTCTTTATGTCGGCATTCGGACTTAACATTGCTCCCGACTTCGGATACCCCGAATTTACGGGAAGCGACCCGAATCGTATGCAGTGGATTCACACAACACTTTCGCACAATACCGTAGTTGTAAATGAAACGGAGCAGGCTTCAACCGCAAACCCCGGAGTTCCCTATCATTTCGATGATGCAGGACGTGTGAAGCTTATGGACATTGATGCATCGAAGGTATACAAAAACTGCGATGAATACCGCAGAACGGTTATAACGGTAGAGGCAGATGACAAAGTTTCATACGGTGTTGATTTCTTCCACGTGCTTGGCGGAAACGACCACCTCTACAGCTTCCACAGCCAGTCCGATGACATTACTCCCGTTTCAGGTCTTGAGGATATGAAGGAACAGCCCACATACGAGGCTGAAAACGGAGACCTTATCGGTACATATGCAGGTCCGGACGTAAAGTATGGTCCCGACCCCAATAAGGTGGGAAGTGAAAAGTACCCCAAGGGTTATACCTGGCTCAAGGATGTAAGAACCTTTGGTACTATTGAAAAAGACTTCACGGTAGAATACAAGGTCAAGGACTGGAGAAAGGCACTTTCCGAGAAAAAAGACATAAGACTTCGTGTTACAATGCTCGGCGAAGAGGCTATGGATGAAGTTTCCTTTGCAACGGCACTTCCGCAGTTTGCAGATTCTGCCTCAAACAAGGATGTAAGCATAGATTATATGCTTGTGAGAAGACGTGGCGTAAACCTCGATACAACCTTTACTACGGTATTTGAGCCATACGAAGAAGGCAACAAGTACATTGAGAAAATAGAAAGAGTATCAATGGAGAGAAGTCTTTCTGACAAGCCCGGTATGAACGATTCTTTCGGTGCAGTTAAGGTAACTCTCAAAAACGGCAGAGTCGATTATGTAATTTACTCAACAAATCAGGAAGTAAGCTATGTTGTTGACGAAAAGATAAGCTTCTCCGGCTTTGCAGGTGTTATTTCCTTTGATGCCGACGAAAATGTTATATACCGTTACCTCAATGACGGCAAGGTATTGGGACTTATATCCGATGCCGCAGAAGAATCAGTTCCGGCATATACCGGTGTTGTAAGCAACTTCACAAAAGAGCTTTCCTCCGAAAACTACATCACATTTGTTCCGGATGAGGGCCAGACCGTAAATACAGGTGACCTTGCCGGCAGATATGTGTATATAGAAAACGACAAGGTTCAGAACGGTGCTTATAAGATAGAAAGTGCCGCTGAATCCGACGGAAAAGTAGAGCTTTATATCGGAGACGTAAGCACAATCAGAAACTTTGTTGATCCGTACAATATGGATCTTGGATATGCATACAACATAGCCGAAGGACAGACTCTCAGAATACCTCTTACAAGCGTTGAAGACACGGCTCCTGTAGTAAGTGGTCCATTGGAGAGTACGGCAACATCCGGCAGTATTATAACAATTCCGATATCTGCCGAGTCGCCTGCAGAAAAGGATATAAAGTTTATCGGAACATCAATTCCGAGAGGTGCTTTAATCGATGAAACAACAGGAAAAATTACATGGAAGCCGTCAGCATCTCAGGTGGGTGAAAACCATTTTGCCGTGACGGTAAGCGATGGAACACTTGAAACGACCGTGCATTTCACGGTTGAGGTGTTCGGAAAGACCACGGGCGGCGGAAGCAGCAGCTCCGGCTCGACGGGTTCAACAGGTAACTCGGGAACAACAACCATCCCCGCAACCAAGCCCGATGATAAGGATAATGCCGGTGACTCCTCCGATAATGTAGGGACCGGCGTCCCCGACGGTCCGCAGACACCCGCGACAACCGAGCGCTTCATTGACCTCGGAAACCACGCTTGGGCGGCGGATGCAATCAACACACTTGCAGACAAAGGTATCATCAAGGGTACAAGTGAGAACACATTCTCACCGGCTGCAAACATCACACGCGCAGACTTTGCAATACTTCTTGTCCGCGCATTCAGGCTTGAGGACGAAAATACGGAGAATTTTGCGGACGTAGCAGAAAGTGACTACTTTGCAAAAGAACTCGCGATAGCACGCAATACAGGCATTGTAAACGGTATCGGAGACAACAAGTATGCTCCGAGAAATACAATCACCCGCCAGGATATGATGGTGATAGTTTACCGTGCAATGCAGAAGCTTGGTGCGGAGCTTGAAGTTAAAGACGTCGAATATGCAGACTTCGCAAACGTCGCAGATTATGCAAAAGAAGCGGTTTCGGCACTCATCACTGCAGGCCTGGTTAACGGAAAGAACGGCAAAATCGCTCCTGTTGACTACACAACCCGTGCAGAGGTTGCCGTCCTCGTTGACAGAATAATCAACTACACCGCGAAATAGCGGCAAGCAACCATAAATCAATCAAGCCTCTTGGAAACAAGAGGCTTGATTAAAAGTATCCGTAAAAAAGAGGCAACGATATCTTTTTTGTTGATTTGCAGATTCGGGAATGAAAGCGTGTTGTATGCAATACCGATTTTGGAGATGAAATGAATGAAACTCAATTTAGAACAGATTAAGGATATATCACAGGGTGTTGAGAGAATAACTGAAAAAGATGGCGAAATTTACTTCTTTCGTTTTACCGAAAAAGAGGAAAAACTTTATTCGACATCCGAGCTTTATCCGAGAACATTTTCAACCGCAGGCGTAAAATTGCATTTCAAGACAGATGCAACCGCACTTTTATTGAGGGTAAGAGCCGAAAAAATGACCAATATCAGTTTCTTTGCATTTGATATATATATCAATAAAAAGTATCGCGGAAGCATAAAGAATTACCCCTGTGACATTGCAAGGTCGGGATATCATGAGAATGATTATCCCCTTGGAGAGTTTGAGGAAAGCTTTGACCTTCCGAGCGGAGATAAAGAAATTGAAATCTATTTCCCTTGTATGCTGAAGGGAGTCCTTTCGTGTCTTGATCTTGCAGATGCGTCATATGTCACGCCGGTAAAGCAGGATAAGAAATTTCTTGCATACGGCGATTCTATTGCACAAGGAACGGCGGCACAAAATCCTTCACGTGTTCATATAGTCAGACTTGCCGAGTGTTTTGGCGCGGAGCTTCATTCAAAAGCAATGGGAAGTGAAGTGTATTTCCCGGAGCTTGCAATATTGAAGACGGAAGAATATGCTCCCGATTACATTTATGTCGGATACGGCGTAAACGATTGGTATACGTTAACATATGATGATGCGGAATCAAGATGCCGTCGCTTTTGGAAGGCAATATGTGAGAATTATCCGAATGCAAAGAAAATCTGTGTATCTCCGATATGGTACAGGGATTATAAGGAAGAAAGACCATTCGGACCGCTCCGTGATATGGAGAAACTTCAGCGAAGAGTGACGAGTGAATATTCCGATGTGATTTTCGTCGATGGATGGGAGCTTGTTCCGGGAAGCGATGATTTTTTTACGGACGGAGTTCATCCGAACAATGAAGGTTTTGATTTGTTTTACAATAGCCTGAAAGATAAAATCAATATTTAAAAGATTGTATTATGGTGATAACTATATTAAAGTAAATTCACTAAATGGAGAAAAACTATGAACGGAGACATTGTTTTAAACGGTATTCATATAGGAGAGCATTCCTTTGATCCGGATAAAGTTATTGATGAAATATACGAGCGTTGTATAAAGCCGGGGCTTAATTTTGTTACCATCCGCACAAGGACAGAAAGAATACCTCAGCACTATTTTATCGAATGGGCGAAATATCTTGCGGATAATAAGATTTATTTCATATTTCTTTATACCATTCAGAATGTGTCACCCGATGTGGACTCGCAGTTTGACAGAGAGACCGTTACGGAAATGAAAAGAATTGCGGGCGAATATTTCATCGGAGATATGATAGGCGAAACGGGAAGCACATTTGCCTGCAAGTTCCCCGGATATTATGAAAATATCGAACAAGTCAAGGGCGATGTTGCTGTAGACATCAGAAGAAGAGCAAATGTCAAGGAAGCACACGACGATTACGTAAAGAGCGTTTCTGCATTTATTGATATTGATAAAGCGCTCGGTATGCCGGATATCGTTTCCGTCGAAGCTACGGGACTCAATAAGTATAATGCCGAAGCAGGTGTCACGATTCCGATGCTTGAGCTTATGTGCGGAAGCCCCGACGTGCTTGTATCCTCTTTGCGAGGCGTTGCACGTTCGATTGATTCAAAGCTCTGGGGGACATACGTTGCACACGAATGGTACGGCGGTATGCGTCACGACGATACGCTCAAAAGAAAACGTCTTGAACTGGCATACAAGTATGCGTATCTCGCAGGAACAAATGCATTCTGTCTTGAAAGCGGAGATGAATGTATAGACTCATACGGCCACGCCTTTTCACGCGATTCCGAGTATTGTGAGGACTACCGCAAAATTCTTTGCGATATGATGAATTACATAAAGAACGATTGCCGTCCGAAGGGAGGACCAAAGGTAAAGGTAGCATTTGTTTCAGGTCTTCACGATGCTTACGGAGGATGGGGCGGAAGCTCTGTGTGGAACGGATTCGAAGGTGAAGAATGGGGGCATAATGAGGCAGAACATTCGTGGAGAATTCTTGACGAGATAGGAACAAAGCGTACGTGGGCAGATATCGCAAACTACGGTGAACATGACCTTTCGACATATCCCGCTTACGGAATGTATGATATTGTGCCGATTGAAGCGCCGATTGAAAAACTTTCGGCATATGACTATCTCATATTCCTTGGATGGAACTCGATGACAGACGAAAATATGGATAAACTGTATGAATATGTAAAACGCGGCGGCAGGCTTCTCGCAAGTGTTGCGCATCTCAACTGCAATACGGTAAGAGAGGGAGAGCTCCGACTTCCCGACGCATCGAAAGTCGAAAAGCTTTTCGGAGTAAGATTCACGGGCGAAATATGCAGAACAAACAACGGCGTAAAGTTCAGATATGATTCAAAGGATAAAAATCTTCTTTATCCGGGTTCGAAGAGTCTTGTGTGCGATCCCATATATTCGGCAGGATATACAGGTTGGGCAAAAACAGAGCTTTGCGGAGCATATGAGACAGCCTGTGTAAGCGGACATTTCGACACAACTCCGAGCGGACTTGCGGCAGTGATTGAAAATATGGTCGGAGATGGTATAGCAACGCTCGTTACAAGCACAAACTATCCGGGACATCCTGCGCTCTTGCCGCTTTATCGTGCAATAGTGAGGGAAATGGTGACGGCATCTTCAAGAAACTGCGAAATAAAGGTTCTGGGAAGTGACAGACTCCGCTGGGCGGTGTACGAAGGAAACAAAGTATACCTGCTCAACACTGATTACGATATGCCGATAACGATAAAACTGATATTTAAAGGTGACGAAAAGTTAATAACCCTCAATCCCCTCGAACTCAAATCAATAGAACTGTAAAACAAATAACGAACGATTTTTCGTTCGTTATTTTGCGTGATTCTCTTCTTGAGCATCAGATAACATTTCCCCCTCCGTCGTCGGCGTGTCGTCGGCGAGCCGACGGAATGACGGCGACATTTTTGCTCGCGCCGCCCATTTGCCGCCCAAATAGATACGACTAAACAC
>JAZSHZ010000294.1:0-2039 GCA_045533555.1 Eubacteriales bacterium | reverse complement strand
ATATACACCTTCGGGTTCCATTCTGCCAATCTCACGCCTCTTTGGACAGCCTCGCAGCGTGTCGATAGGTTTATCGACACGCAAAAGCGCAGGAATGAAAAATTCCTGCGCTTTTAAAATATCACTGTTTATATACCATTGCTATGAAGATTCCGATGAGAAGAACGAGCGCGGAGAGCATCAACAGAGTTGAATCACTTCCGAGAATTGCGAAGTCCTGCGATTCTGTTGCACTGAAGCTTTGACCGAACTGCATATCTGAAGGCGGTTGCATATCTCCATTCATCGCAAATTGCGGCATATTTCCGGGTTGAGCCGCATCTGTGGGAGCATCTGTCGGAGTCTCTGCGGGAGCATCTGTCGTTGGTGAAGTCTGCTCTGCATTGTCGGAGGGGATTTGTCCCGTAAAGTCAGGAGGGACTCCGCGCCCTGCTTCGCGGTTGCTTCTGCCGCCCCGGTTTCCGCGGGCGGGAGCCTCGCGGTAGGATTCGCCCTCCTGCGCTCCGTTCGAGGGAGAGAAGGGAGGAACACCTTGAGGAGCAGTTTGAGGTGCGGCTTTGGAAGCGGTATCAGATTGCGCGGGGAGATTTCCGTCGAAACGCATCGGGGTAAAGCCTTCCTCCGCAGCTTCGGAGGAATTTGCCTGAGCTCTGTCTTTTCCGCCTTCAGGCATTCCGCCGCGACCCATCATGCCGCCCATACTGCCCATTGAAGAGATTGAAATGCCTTTGCCATCGATGAGTGAGGAGCTGTCGGCGGTTTGACCGTCGCGTGTTTTCGGAATGCTTCCGTCAAGCTGACCGCGTATGCTTTCTGAGCGAAGCAGACAGAATGAACGAATGGTTTTGACTCCCTCTTCAAATTCTTCATAGGTGCAGAATTTTGTCGGGTCGCTTTCAACATAGGGAGCTATGAGCTCCTTGACAGTGTCGATTTCTTCTTCGAATTTTCCGCTTTCAAAATAAGATGAGATAAATTCTTTGAAGATTTCGTGGTAAAGCTCCGTATATTCTTCGTTTGAGAATATCCAGGCGAGCATCGGGCGTGACTGGACCGTTCCTCCCGAAACAGGAGTGTCTATCGGATAATTTACGAGCGAGGTTGCATCGCTTTGCGCGTCAAAGCCTCCGAAGGCAAGGTTATAATCCCAGGGGAGCATCGAGAGGATTCCGTCTTTCTCATAGAGATAGTAGTTGTGAATCATTGCTCCTGTGTAGCTGTCGGAATTAACGGTAAAGTTATGGGCAACGAAATATCTGATGACAGCGTCAATATCAACTGCGCTTTCAAGCTCGGCGTTTTTGTTTATTTTTTTGAGAGATGCAATGAGTCTGTCGCGGTCAGAATCCGTAATTTTTGTTTTTGCACTGTCAAAAATATTCTGATAGCTTGAATATTCATCGTCGGAATAGACGAGAGAAACATCGCTTTTTCCGAAACCGCCGAAGCCACCGCCTCCACCGAATCCGCCTCGGAAGCCTTCACCGGTGTTTTCCGGCGGCGTTCCGGCAGGCATACCGCCGCCTTTGGGCATTTTATCTGCGGAGAAAGCAGGGCGTTCGTTGTTTTGCGTTTCCTTGCTTTCGTTTTGCTTAAAATTCTTTTCAAATTCTTCAAATTTGAAATCCTTACCGTTGCCTCTGCCGCCGCCCATATTCATACTGTCGGGTTTATAGAGATTGCCGTAGTCAGAGCCGTAGTTTCTTTTAAGGAAGGAATCCTCAACAGCCTCAACGGCAAGATAGAGACCAAAATATTCTCCGTTGACCGAAACTGCCGCATAGGAGGTGAGCGGCGCTGCGGCGCCTGCTTCTGCCATCATACGGTAGGCGATATAATCCTTCATATAGGTGTTATCCTGAATTACATTGTTAAGGCAAAGCTTATCAAGCCCGTGATAGGATTTGCCGCTGTCATAACCGTCAAATTCTATTTTGAAGCTGTATCTGTTGTTTCCGTAGGATTTGACGGAGGAAAGAGATGTGTTGCCTTTTGCGCGGAGCGCAACATTTTTGAAAAGCTCGCCGTCAATGTTGACA
>JAZSHZ010000069.1:0-3924 GCA_045533555.1 Eubacteriales bacterium | reverse complement strand
TTGCTGTGAGAATAAAGAGAAGTTCATCTCCGTCCTCGGTTGTAGCTATGACCTTTGTTCCGATTGTTCTTTCTTCCGCTACGGAAGATGCATTGTTCATATCAACACCGCTCTGCAATATGTAGTCGGAAGTCAACGGACCGTTCGATTTATTTAATATTGACTCTTTTGTTTCACTTCCGTCCATAATGCTTATGTATGCATTTGTGTTGACATCGGAAAGGTTTGCAGATGCAGTATAGCTGACCTTATATATGCCGGCTTCGGGAACTCTGAACTTGAGTGCAAGCCACTCTCCGCCATTTGCAGGAGTGAATTTGAGACCACCCGTGTCAAAACCGACGAGATTGCGCAACGCTTTCGGAAGATCGGCAGCTGCTGTATTCTCAATTTTTTCATTATATTTTGCAAGAGTTCCGTCCGTCATTGCATAATATTTCCAGTTTCTCTCTCCATCCGTATATTTCTCGGATGTATATTCAGGAAAATATGTTACACCTGTATAGCTTATTTTAGAGCTGTCTCCGTTATAGTGTTCACTCTGAACAAATCCATAGACATACTTGAGCTTGTCTTCAACTTTGACTGTGAATTCCTTGCTGTAATCACCGACAGACGCAACGATTACTTCAGATCCACCCGAAATCGCCGTTACATTTCCGTTTTCATCAACAGAAGCAACATCTGCATTTCCGTCCTTGACGGAATAGCTGACAAATGAATTTACAACATCATTGCTTCCGAGCTTTACGGAAATCTTTGCACTGTTCGGCACGGATGTTTTGTCAAGAATATCGAGGTTTGCATTGTCAATCGAAAACGTCGGAGTTCCCGTTACCTGCGTAAGCTTCAATGCTCTGTTGTTGAAATTTAAATCAGTTCTCAATTCTGGATTTTCTTGGCTATAAGCTATAACAAGCTCCGAGCTTCCGTCGGTGTATATAAGTTTTCCCGGCAGTTCATTGTATTTTCCGGAATTATATGCTTCCTTTGTCGTTACGTTTGTTCCGACTAAATACTTCGCCTTAACATAATCATCAACATTCTTATCCGTTTTTGTCTTGTCGAGTGTTCCGACATAAACATCCGGAGTTCCGTTCACAATTGTCGAAACCGTGTAGAAACCTGCAGTTTCAGGCGGGACAAGCACATACGATGCACTGAGCTTCGAAACAGTATAATTTGAAGCCTTTCTATACAACAAATGTTTTATTTCGACATCTGCCATCTGAGAGAAATACAGAACTTCACTCTGTGTCGTCGGTTCCCATGAATGGTCAAAGAAATAAAATCCGTGCTTTCCCGATCCGATAAACAACTTTGCCGAAGTGAAATTAATACTTCCGCCGTTGAGACTTGACTTCACGTGGTCATAGTTCGGATTGCTTTTGTCATTTCGGAATGCAGAAATATCTGCATATCCGTTCAATTCGGCAATCGAAGTGCCTGCAAAGAAATATTCTTTCTCCGCCACTGCCGCGCTTACGGTTATTCCTCCCATGAATGATATGCACATTGTCAGTGCGAGGATTGCTGAAATAATCTTTTTCATTTTTTACTCCTCCTGTTTTTGATTACTTTTTTGAATCTATATATAAAACAACATAAGTTGTGTTGTTTGCCGTGTCTTAATTTCCGTCGCATTCAACCCAGGCGTGCATTGTGTTTACCTTGCCCGTGTTTTTGACGAACTGCTCGGAATATTGAATGAGAAGGCGATCAATTCCGTCATCTCCGCGGATGCAAAGATTGTTTGAATAATAGCATCCGCTTCTCGGCTCTCCGTCAATCGGATCACTCACTACCGTTCCTTCATCCCAGTTGATTGCATCGCGCGACCAATAGAAGACGAAGTTTTTCATCTCTTTTCCTCTGCCGTGGAGAATGTAGATTCCGTTCAAATATCCGACCTGCGGATTTCTCGCTCCCTTTGCGGTGGGCGATTTCATCGGCTCTGACCACGTTATCCCGCGGTCATAAGAGCGGCGTGATTCCACCCAACCGTGCATCGAATGCCCCGGATACACCTCCGGATATGTGTGAGAAACGTTTGGATAAAATGCGAGAATCGAGCCGTCACTGCACTCGACCATTGCATGACCTAGGTGACCGCTCCTTTTTTTCTTTTCATTATCCGAGAAAATTTCTTCTCTGCCGAATGTGATTTTCGGATTCTCCCGCGAGAGAATTTTCATTGATTGATCCCCTTTTTCTAACATTCTTTATTTTTACATTGCAAAGCTGCTTAAAAGTATGTATAATTAATGATATATTATATCATTATTCAAATCAATTTGGAATGTAAAAAGAATGATTTCTGTAAGTTTAATATGAAAGGAGTTGCAATATGTCCTCTTTTCCGCAAATTCATCCTGCAATCTCGCCGGATCTTAAAGAAAGCAAAATCGCATACAGGCTTCTGCCATTTTCGATTCAACCGCAACGCGCCCCGCACATAGGCGTCACGCATTGGCACAACTATCTGCAACTCTGGTATTCAATTTCAGACTCATACACGATAAATATCAACGGTGAGAAAAACGTGCAGGTACCCGGGCAGCTTACGATTATCCCGCCCTATCTCATTCATTCCTTTGATTCTTCGGAATCAAATCCCGAAAATCTTCGCCATGTTTCAATTTCGCTTTATGACGATTTATCCGAGAAAAACATTGCTCCGCTCTACTCTCTGTCCCACGACAAGGTCGTCTATGAAGATAAAATCCTTCCGCTTTCGGTTGTATTTACAGGCAAGGAAAAGGAGCGGATGGATGAGATTATTATTGACCTTCTCGATGAATTTTCAAAGCATCACGACATGAACCACGATTTGATCTATAGAAATGTCATCCACATTCTTTCAATTGCCTCGGAGCATTCAAATTCCGTTACGGACACTTCGCTTTTGCCGCGCGAGGTCGAGCAAATCAACCTCATTCATTCGGCAACAAATTATATCGCAAAGAACTATAACAAAGATATCTCCATCGAGACTCTTTCAAGCCGAATGCTTATGTCTCAAAGCTCTTTTTCAAACAAGTTCAAGCATACGACGGGTCAGACATTTCTTTCCTATTGCAAGAAGACAAAAATTGCGCGCGCCGTATGGCTTCTTCGTCTGTCACGAAAGAGCCTTTCGGAAATTGCGGATGAATGCGGCTTCTATGATTCAACTCATTTAAGCCATACAATCAAATCAACCTTCAACACTTCTCCGCTCGTACTTCGCGAACAGTTGCTTGAACAAAATCGCACCTACGGACTTCCAAGACATCTTGAATCCATGCAAAGGCTCAGATGGATGAACGTTATGTCCGATGAGGAAATCGCATATTTCAGAAGATGCGCCGTCGGTATGCCCGATTAAGTGAATTTTATGGGGTATCGGAAACAAATGTTTCCGATACCTCTATTTTATTTTTTCAAAAGCCTTCAACCACTCGTGTTTGATAAGAGTGTGCCCCGCAAAAGACGGGTGAACTCCATCAGTCGTCCAATAATTCGGATTTTCGGGGTTATATCGCTCGTCAAACCTTGCCTGAAGCTCGACAAAAGGAAGCTTGTATTTTTCGGCAATGCTTCTTGCGACCGCCGCCTTTTCCTCGACGAGCGGACGAAGAACGGAATAGAAATCCTCGTGTTTTTCATGCGTCGTCGTTCTTTTGCCCTTGAGCACAAACGGTTCAAGAAGCATAAGCTTTATATCGGGAAGCGCCTCAAAAATCTCTTCGATAAGCATATTATATTTTTTTTCAAACTTTGCCGTTGTGACCCCGTTGGGTATCGCCTCATAATCGTGCCACACATCGTTGACACCGATGAGAAGGCTCATGTAATCGGGGGCAATATTGATTATATCGCATTTCATTCTCGCATACATATCAACAATTCTATTTCCCGATATGCCTCGATTGATGCATTTGT
>JAZSHZ010000120.1:0-2005 GCA_045533555.1 Eubacteriales bacterium | reverse complement strand
GGTTCGGTTTGAATAATCTTGCAACCTTTTGGACAATCGCTCAGCGTGTGGATAAGTTTATCGACACGCTGAGAGGGATGGAAAACCATCCCTCCGTTTTTATTTGCCGACACAGAATCTTGAGAAGATTTCCGTGAGAATAGAGTCCTGCGCGGATGCGCCTGTGATTTCGCCGAGCGTGTTTATTGCCTCTTCAATATCGCAGACGGCAAGGTCTGCGAAAATTCCGCCTGCGAATGCATCCGCGGCGGCGCGGATTCTCGCTTCGGCGCGATTGAGAGTGGATGCGTGGCGCGGGTTCGTGACCGTCCTTCCGTCACAGGGGATTTCAGATGTGTTGAAGATTTCGCATATCATATCAAGAAGCTTGTCTGTTCCGAGCTTTTCCTTTGCCGAAAGCTCGACTGTGTTGAGATTTTCAAAAACGCTTCTGTCGCAAACTATGCCGAGATCGTTTTTGTTTATGACGCATATGCTTCTTTGCGATTTTGCGACATCAAGTGCGCGAAGGTCGAATTCATCAAGCTCCGAGCTTCCGTCAAAAACGGCGATGACGATATCGGCGTCCTTTGCGGCGGCTTCGCTTCGCTCGATTCCGAGTCTCTCGGGTTCATTGTCTGCTTCGCGAAGACCCGCCGTGTCGATAAGTCGCAGTGCAAGGGAATTGACTCTGAGCGATTCCTCGACTGTGTCGCGCGTTGTTCCTTCCGTGTCGGTAACGATGCTCCGCTCTGTTCCGAGAAGAGCGTTGAGAAGCGAAGATTTGCCGACATTCGGGCGCCCTATAAGCGCAACTTTGATCCCCTCGCGAAAGATCCTTCCGTTGTCATATGTTCCTGCAAGATATTTTGCTTTATCGGCAAGCGCAAAAAGCTTTTCGGAGAGCTCCTCGCGCTCTGTTTCCTCAATGTCATCATCGGGGTAATCGACGAAGGCATAAAACTCCGCGGCAATCGCCGTCAGCTCTGCAGAAAGCGCAGAGATCTCGCGCCCAAGAGCGCCGTTCATCTGCTCTGCGGCATTCTTTGCCGCAAGCTCCGTCTCGGAATCGATAAGGTCGATAATAGCCTCTGCCTGAGTCAGATCCATTTTGCCGTTGAGAAATGCGCGGTTTGTAAATTCGCCCGGATTTGCAGGGCGCGCACCGGCTGCATAGAGCGCGGAAAGAACGGAACGAAGAACTGCGCTAGATCCGTGACAATAGAGCTCGACGGAGTCTTCGCCCGTGAAGCTTTTAGGACCCTTGAAGAAAACACCCATGCCGTAGTCACAGACCTCACCGGAAGAGGATATGAGCTTTCCCGTGTTCATCATTCTCGGCACGGAAAGGTCGCCGAGAAAAACCTTTTTTGAAATACTGAGGGCATCATCGCCCGATATCCTTATTATTCCGATAGCGCTTTTTGCAGGCGCTGTCGAGATAGCTGCAATAGTGTCTGCCATAATATCACCTCATAGCAGATATTATACTTTAAATCGAGCGATTTTGCAATTGTTTCCGATTGATTTTGAAAGCTGCAACCAAAAAACAGAATGCTCTGCCAAAATCGGCAGAGCATCATTTTATATATCAAGTTTTAAAAGCTTCAATGCATTCTCACGGCAGACTTTATTGTAGCAGTCCTGAGAGATGTAGCCGTTTTCTACGGCATCGTCGAGGAAATAAGTGAGCTTGAAGTTATTCTTCGGTGAACAGATGTCGGTTCCGAAATAAAGCCTGTCCTTGAATTCTTCGAGAAACTTATATCCGAATTCAGGGTCGCGCATAATTGCATTGCCGCCGCTTCCTGCGGAAAGATCTCCGCAGAGGTTCGGATATTTTCTCATAAGCTGAACGAGTCTTACGCGCGGAGTTACATTGCCGTTCGGATAACCGTTGCGATCTCCCACGTCTCCGCTTATCTCCGCCCAGAATTTCTGCGAATGACCGAGGAAGATGAGCTTCGGGAATTTCTGCAATTCCTTTTCAAGGCGCGGAAGTCCGGGGTCATCGATGAGACCATAG
>JAZSHZ010000209.1:0-56981 GCA_045533555.1 Eubacteriales bacterium | reverse complement strand
AAAAAGAGAATAGTTTTTCTTGAGTCGCACTTTGAAGCGCTTCGTAAGCTCGGAGACCTTCGCGTGTATGACAGAGAGACTTTTGATGATGAAGAATATGTCCTTGAATTTCTCAGGGATTCCGATATTATCATTACAACGTGGGGCTCTCCCCACATAAGTGATAAGATGCTTGAGGTTTGTCCGAATCTCATTGCTCATGTCCATGCGGCAGGCTCTGTCAAGGGTGTCATAAATGAGAATTATGCATCCCGCGGAATCCGTGTTACCTCCGCTGCAAAGGAGCTTTCGCGCGGAGTTGCGGAGACGGCGCTCGGAGCGGCAATCGCCGCCTGCAAGGGAATGTTCACCCTTTCCAAGCAGACAAGGGAAGGACTATGGCGCGATAACTATGATATCATCACGGATTTTTACGGCATAAAGATCGGTGTTATCAGCGCGGGTATGGCAGGAAGAGCCTTCATCAATCTTCTCAAGAATTTTGTTGTCGATATCCTTGTCTATGATCCGACTCTCAGCGCGGAGCAGATTGCAGAGCTCGGCGGCGAGAAGCGCGAATTTGAAGACCTTCTCCGCGAAAGCGATGTCATAAGCATTCATGCTCCGAATATCCCCGCAACAGACAATATGTTCAATGCAGGAAATGTCCATCTCATCAAGGATGGTGCGGTTGTTATCAACACGGCGCGCGCGAATGTCATCGATGAGCCCGCATTTGTTGAGGAGCTTCGCAAGAACCGCTTCACGGCAATAATAGATGTTATGAATCAGGAGCCGCCTGCTCTCGATCATCCATACAGAAGCCTTCCGAATGTTGTTCTTTTGCCGCACATCGCAGGCGCGGCGAACAACGGTTGCACCCGTATGGCGACATATGCGGTTGAGGAAGTTGAGCGCTTCGTTAAGGGCGAAAGAATGGAGAGCGAGATCGATCTCGCAAAGCTTTCAATTCTTGCATAATTTTAAAAGCCACGGCAAATTTGATTTGTCGTGGCTTTTCTGTTGATTATCGGAAGAAATCGTGATAAAATAAAATATAACATATAAAATGGAGGATTTTGAAATGGATTATAAAAAGCTTCAGAACGGAAGCGACATAAGAGGTGTCGCTCTCGAAGGTATAGAAGGTCAGTCCGTAAATCTCACGAAAGAGGTAACGGAGAATATAGCGCGCGGCTTTGCACTCTGGCTTATGAAAAAATCGGGCAAGAGCGGAAATATCCGCGTCGCGGTAGGCCGCGATTCGCGTCTCTCGGGCGAAGCGCTCTCGGGATGGCTCTGCGCCGCAATGGCAGAGTCCGGCCTTGAGGTAACTGATTTCGGCATGGCGAGCACACCTGCGATGTTTATGTCGACGGTAACAGAGGGTTATGAGTTTGACGGTTCCGTTATGATTACCGCAAGCCATCTTCCCTTCAACCGCAACGGTTTCAAGTTCTTCACGAAGGACGGCGGCCTTGAAAAAGGTGATATTAAAGAGATTCTTGCTTATGCTGAGGGTGAGGAGAAGACCTCTCTTCCCGCAGGCGCTATCGTAAGCGGAGAATTTATGGATACATATTCAAAGATCCTTGCGGATAAGATCCGTGCGGCAACGGGTGAGGAGAAGCCGCTTGCAGGCTTTAAGATCGTCGTCGATGCAGGTAACGGTGCGGGCGGATTCTATGTTGATAAGGTTCTCAAGCCCCTCGGCGCGGAGACAGCGGGAAGCCGCTTCCTCGATCCGGATGGCTCGTTCCCGAATCATATTCCGAACCCCGAGGATAAGGAAGCAATGAAGAGCATAACGGAAGCAGTCAATGAGACGGGCGCTGACCTCGGAATCATTTTCGATACGGACGTTGACCGCGCAGGCGCAGTTCTTTCTGATGGCAGTGAGCTTAACCGCAACCGTATAATTGCGCTTCTCTCCGCAATACTTCTCCGCGAGCATCCGGGAACAACCATCGTCACTGACTCGATCACGTCGACGGGACTTGCAAAGTTCATTGAAGAAAAGGGCGGAGTTCACCATCGCTTCAAGCGCGGATACAGAAACGTTATCAATGAATCTATCCGCCTCAATGAAAGCGGTCAGGACAGCCAGCTTGCAATCGAAACCTCCGGTCACGGCGCATTCAAGGAAAATTACTTCCTTGATGACGGCGCATATATCGTAACGAAGCTTCTCATCGAGCTTGCAAGAGGAAAGAAAGAGGGATATACTCTTGAATCTCTCATTGCAAGCCTTGAAGAACCTGCCGAAAGCGTTGAATTCCGTATGAATATTCTTCTTGATGATTTCAAGGCATACGGCGAGAAGGTTATAGAAGAGCTTACCGCATATGCAGGAAAGCAGAGCGGATGGTCGCTTGCGCCTTCAAACTTTGAGGGTGTGCGCGTAAACCTCGATGAGGAGCGCGGCAACGGTTGGTTCCTCCTCCGTCTTTCTCTCCACGACCCGCTTCTTCCGCTCAATATCGAGAGTAACGACGTCGGCGGCGCAAAGAAAATTGCAAAAGAACTTGCAGGCTTCATCGCAAACTACGATAAGCTCGATGCAAAAGCGCTTATCGATTTCGCAAAATAATAAATAAAACAACCCCTGAATTCCAATCGGAATTCAGGGGTTTTCCGCATTATCATAGCAGACTGTCGAAAAGATGAATGTTCGCTGCCTGAGGTTTGATTTCGCCCGACTCTGCTTTTTTGATTACTTCAACTATTCTGTCGTTTATCGGGGTCGGAACGTTGCATTTTCTGCCCCATTCACAGACGATTCCGTTTATCGCATCAACCTCGCAGGGTTTACCATTTTTGATATCCTGAAGCATGGACGGCTCAATTTCACGGTGTTTTTTCATTGCTATCGGCAGGAGAAGTGTCGAGATTGCGCGCTTTATCGGGCCCTCATAATAGAAAAGAGATACTATGTTTTTGCCCTGAACGGGGGCAAATTCAATGCCCGCCGCGTGACCAACGTCGATGCATTCCTTCATACAGCGGATTGCAACCTTTCGGGCATCGCTGTTTTCGGAAACATCTCCGAATGTTCCGCCGACGACAGTTCCGAGGCCGGAGAATGTCGCGTTTATGAGAAGCTTTGACCAGCGCGCACCGAGAAGATTCTTTTCTTCGTGGACGGGGCACATCTTTTCAAGAAGACTCTTGACGAGAGAAAATTGCTCATCCGAAATGCCTTCCATCTTTCCCATATGGAAGGAAAGACTCTTCGGGTCGCTTGTAAGTAAGCAGACTCCCGGCTCGACAAGCGTTGCTCCCCATTCAACGACACAACCGATAGTTCTTTCATTGCCGACGATTTCGGCGATTCCCGGTTCGGGAAGCCCGTTCTGCAATGTTACGATAACGCCGTTTTCGGAAAGATGAGTCGAAAGCTTCGTGACGATATCGCGGTTCTGAAGCTGCTTTGTCATAAGAAAAATAACGTCATATTTTCCAACCATCTCCATAGGGAGAAGGGCATTGACGGGAACAGTCATTTCAACGGTTCCGCGAATTTTCGCGCCGTTTTCGCGAAGCGCCGCGATGTGCGCCTCGTTGCGGTTTATAAGGTCAATATCTGTTCCGCTTTTTGTTATATAAGCGCCGAGAATTGTTCCGAGTGAACCTGCGCCGTATATGGCATATCTGCCCATTGTGAACACCTCGCAAAATTTGATGAATCAATTATACTATAAAACAGAGAAAAAAGCAAATTTGCCTCTTTTGAAATCGGTGTGTTGACATTTTTTCTCACTTGATATAATATAAGGTTTAAGGAGAAAGGTGGTGGCGGCGTGATAAAAATCAATAACGGAGCTGAGCTTCAATATGTTTCGGCGGGGCTTTTTTCAACGGCGAAGAAATGGATTCACCCGCGCCGCATCATAGACAGCTTTGAGATAATTTACGTTACTCAGGGCGAGGTGCATATCGAGGAGAGCGGGATAAATTATCATTTAAAGCGCGGCGATGCGCTACTTCTCGAGCCCGAAAAGATCCATACGGGAACCGTCACGAGTGAGGGGACGACGGAGTTTTTCTGGGTGCATTTCCTGACTGACGACATAAGCTATTTCGGAATGCAGAAATGCATATCGACGGAAGGCGAATATATGACGCTCGGGCTTTTTCGCGAGCTTCTTCATATCGCAAACACGGAGGATGCGCCGGATTATGCAAAGGATATGTCCTGCGGGGGGATCATCGCGCATCTCGCATCCGTCGGCAGAAAGCGTGAAAACGAATCGACGACGGCGTTTTCAAAAATCTCCGAATGGGTGAGAATGAATATCCGCCAGACCATGAAGGTGCGCGATATTGCGGAGATGTTCGGATATAACAAAACATATATAAGCAGGCTCTTTAAAAGGTATTCGGGGCTGACGCTCAAGGACTATATAAACCGTGAGCGGATAAAATGCGCAAAGGAACTTCTTCTCACGACGGAGGCAAGCATCAAGGATATAGCCTATGAGCTCGGCTTCGATGATGAAAATCTTTTTGTAAAGTTCTTTAAATATCATGAGAAAATGTCACCCACCAAGTTTCGGAATATGTATTATAAAATTCATATGAACAACAAATAAATACGAATACGAACGTAAAAAGCGAGAGAGCTGTGGAAAATAAAATTTCACGGCTCTTTTTAATATTTGTGAAACAAGTCGTTTTTTCTCACTATTTACAGTTATTGTTCATTGATAAACTTCTTCATATTTATTAGAATTAAACTGTATGATAACATAACATCGGCGTATTGTTTTTTGGAGGTAAAAATGCTCAAGGCACAGAATATAAAATTTACGGAGTTTTCCTTTTCGGACGGCTTCTGGAAAAAACGTCAGGACATAAACCGCAACGCCACGGCAAAAGCAGTTTATGACCGCTTCAAGGAAACGGGAAGATTTGATGCTCTCTCCTGCAGTTGGAAAGAGGGAGAGCCAAACAAGCCCCACGAATACTGGGACAGCGATGTGGCAAAATGGATTGAGGGAACAAGCTACATCCTCGCGCGTGAAAGAAACGCAGAGCTTGAAAAGATTATCGATGATATGGTGGAGGAAATTGCAAAAAACGCTCTCCCCTGCGGATATTTCAACTCCTTCTACATAACGCTCTTCCCCGAAGACAGATTCACAAACAGAAACAATCACGAGCTTTACTGCCTCGGTCATTTTATCGAAGCAGGCATAGCCTATAAGAACGCAACGGGAAAAGATAAGCTTCTTTCGATGATGCAGAAGTACGTCGACTATGTCGAAGAGGTTTTCGTCAAAGAAAAAAGTGCGAAATTCTTCACTCCCGGTCATCAGGAAATAGAGCTTGCGCTCTTTAAGCTCTACAAGGAGACGGGAGATAAGAAGTATCTTAACCTTTCCTACTACTTCATAAGTGAGCGCGGACGTCACAACGAAAGCCTCGGAATCCCCGAATTTCCCGATATAGAATTCCAGAGCCATAAGCCCGTGCGTGAGCAGACCGAGGCTGTCGGACATTGCGTCCGTGCCTTGTATATGTATTCCGCAATGGCGGACCTTGCCGCCGAGCTTTCGGATAAAGAGCTTTTCAATGTCTGCAAAACGCTTTTTGAGGACATAGCGGAGAGAAAAATGTATATAACCGGGGGCGTCGGTTCTGACCGCTATGGCGAGCGATTCACCCATGCATACGATCTTCCCAATGATGTTGCCTATGCGGAGACGTGCGCGGCAATTGCAATGATGTATTTTGCCGGCAGAATGTCGGAAATCGAGATTGATTCGAAGTACGCAGATATTCTCGAAAGAGTTATGTATAACGGTATGCTCTCGGGTGTTTCGCTTGACGGCAAGAAGTTTTTCTACACAAACCCCCTTGAAACAGATCCGAGACTTCTTACGCGTTATGACATTTATGACGAAGCACCTACATATCAGCCGATTCAGCAGAGAGTCGAAGTGTTTGACTGCTCCTGCTGTCCGCCGAACATTTTAAGACACATTGCATCGATTGAAAAGTATTTCTATTCTTTCTCCGATGACACGGTGTATGTAAATCAGTTCGCATCCGGCGAGCTTAACCATAACGGAATAAAGATTACTTCAAGAACGGATTATCCGAGAAGCGGAGAGATGACCTTCTCCGTTTCGGGAGATATAAAAAATCTTGCAATCCGAATCCCCGGCTGGTGCGATGAATTTATAATTGATTGCCCGTATACAAAGAAAAACGGATATGCATACATAGAAAATCCGAAAGGCGATATAAACGTTTCTTTTGAGATGACTCCTTTCTTTGTGAAAGCACATCCCAATGTAACGGAAAACGGAGGAAGAGTTGCTCTTCAGCGCGGTCCGATCGTCTATTGCGGCGAAGCTGAAATCGGAACAAACTTAAAATCAATGCGCGTAATCGATGACGAGTTCGTTGAGACCTTCGACGAGGAAATCGGAGCGATAACGCTCAAAGCAAGCCTTGAATGCACAAAGGCAAAAAAGAATGCTCCGCTTTATTACAAATACTCTGCGGATACGGATACCGCAGAGGTTCAGTTCATCCCATATTATTCCTTTGCAAACCGCGGCGAGCGCGAGATGCTCGTTTGGTTTAACATATAAAATGAGTTTATGGAGGAAAAGAAAATGAAAAAGAATTTATTCACGCAGATTCTCAGCATAGCTCTTATTCTCTGCATGGCAACAGCTCTCCTTCCCACAACTGCGTTTGCGGCAGATGCAGGATATACGATTGTATATGATTTTATAGACAACTACAGTGAGGATGTCCCGTATACAACGGGGGAAACGACCTTCTTTAATGGAGGAAGTAAAAATTTTGTTGATACCTATGAAAAGTCCAATGGATTCTGGGTTTTTCATGAAATAGAAACCGGTTTTTCCATAAATCATTGTTATTCAACAAGCAATGTAAGAAATAACGGTTTCAGAGCATACTTCGCAAGTGGCAAAACATGGTTCTCGATAAAGGTAAAAGTCCCGGTTGCCGGAACATATAACGTTATCCTCGGATATGACAGTGACACCTCCTTCGACACGGAATGCCAGCTTTATATCCTTGACGGAACGGCAACAAAAGATGATATTACAAACAGCATAACAAACGGCACCGGTCTTATTGGCTCTGCAAATTGCACAAACGGCAAGCAGAACGGTCAGCAGAAAACGACTCTCGGTTCAAAAACGCTTTCTGCAGGTGAGTATGTTGTTGTATTCCGTGCGGCAAACGCAAAAAACATAAGAGTCCATGATCTTCGCTTTGTAAGCGGAGACGGAAGCCTTAAGACTCCGATGCTTGCTGAAGTAAATGTCAGCAAGAATGAAATTGAAGGAAACGGAATTGACATTGCAACTGTTTCTGTTTCAAAGCTTTATATGTCCGATGCAACACTCGGAACAAGCGATGACATTGCGGCAATCACCTTTGAGAGCTCCGATGAAGAAATCGCAACGGTTTCCGGTGCAACAGTAAAGGGGATTTCTTCCGGTGATGTCAAGTTATATGCAAAATCGGGAGACCGCGTAATAGGTGAAGCGGATATAAAGGTCAAGGGAAAAGCACCTGTTGTAATTAATTTTGCAAACGGTGCGATTACCGGTACAAACGGAACAAAGTGCGATACATGGACTATAACCGACAACGCATTCAGTATGGTTCCGGAAAAGACAAAGTCCGGTGACGGAACAATGCTCAGCGGCTATGTAACTGTTTCGGGATATGCCATCGCAAAGCTTCATACAGGCTGGCTTGAATGGCCGGCGAAATCTGTTGCAGATACAAGCTTAACAATCAGGAAAAGCTTCAGCTATCCCGGCTATTATCAGGTAAAGCTTCTTGGTGTTATGTGGAATGCACATTCCCGTTATGCACTTTATATAAACGGAGAATACGCAGGTGACTATAATTTCTATGACGCAAAAGCAAGCGGGCAGAAGCTCGGAACGGAAAATACACTCAACACCGTGTATATTCCGGCAGGAGATGTTGAGATTTCCTTCAGAACAAGACACAGACACTATAGCGGCGGATATAGTCTCTTTTCACCGATAACACTCACTCTTTCTCCCGCAGAGAAGCCTGCGATTTCCGCAGTTGAAACATCAATCCCCGATACTATCGAGGTCGATGCATCGGCAGACCTTACCGCAAAGGTCAGGATGGCAGACGGAACATATCGTTATTTCGGATATACCGATGCTGGTGCTGTTCCCACTGAAGATGATATAATCAAGGTCGAGTCTTCAAACTCCGCGGTTGTAAGTGTAAGTGATGTTGTATGCATAGAACCCAGTGTATATCAGAACTATACGCAGGAAATCGACCCGACAACCACAACATATAAGCTCACCGCAAATAAGCCCGGTGTTGCGAAGATTACGGTAACTGCTCTTGTTGACGGTGAAAGCAAAGCATACACAAAAACCGTGACTGTTCCCGATAATGCTCCGGGTGAGGCGGTATCGGATACGGTAAGAATCTATATTGCGGGAACATCCGGCGGAAGTGTTGATGCCGATAAGGTTGCCGTAAATACGGTGGCAAGTGCGGCTGCAGGAACGAAAGTTAAGGCGGAAGCAATTGCGGATGAGGGGTATAAGTTTGCATACTGGAAGAACAGTGCCGGCAATGTTGTAAGCGACAGTGCGGAATATACCTTCACGGCATATACAAACACATCAATCATTGCGGTATTTGATAATATAAGCGAAGAAAATGACAGAACAGGTGTTGAATTCTTCAATGGCAACCGCGATTTCCTCGGATTTGTTTCTGCGGAGAAGGGAACCCGTTTTGATGGAATCGAAGCACCGACTGCAAACCTTATGGGTTATGAATTCAAGAACTGGAGCATTGCTGATGATACCGTAATAAATGCGGTTCTCCGCGCAGTTGCTCTTTATGAGGATGAAGGAAAAGCTGTTTCGGGCGTTAAGGTAAACGGGGAAGCTCAGAGCGGAACAAAATATGGCGACGCCATAACAAAGACGGTTTCCGGCGCAAAGGCATGGTACCGCGATGATGAGCTTGTCGGATACGGCGATACATACACCTATTATGTATGGAGTGCAACCGAGATAGAATCATCTGAAGCAGATGCATCCGAAAAGCTTCCGATAGCAGTGCTCAATATAAGTGGGGATGCATATATGCTTGAGTATGATGCGGCAGGGTATGAAATAGTGGATGCAGGTATTATCTTCGGCGATGACAGCCACAACACAGTAAACGCCTGCTATTATAAGGCAAAGGTAAAGAATATCAAGGCTCACGGTCAGTTTACCGCGAAAAAGAGCACAGATACAAAATATGCGCAGACTTCAGTCCGCGGCTATGTAATGTTCAAGGATACTGACGGGGCGCCCAGGGTAATTTACAGCAAGTAATATAAAAAGCCTCTCCCCGAGAGGCTTTTTATCCCATAATCAAGGGCGTTTGGAGGAAAAAGAATGAAAAGAATTTTATCGGTTGTTCTTGCCATTTGTATGACGGTTGCGTTGCTTCCGCAGATCTCTTCATCGGTTTCCGCAGAAGCGGCAGCATCGGGTATAGAAATACATTATCCGATTTCAAGTGCGCTCGCATATGATACCGATGCAACTCCGCCGACAAACATAAAATACGCCTCTGCAGACAGCAAGGGCAGAATAGAATGGCATTCGTCAACATCATCGGTAAGCGGCGGCATAAGCTGGGGAACATATGCGCTTTCGGCGCATTTGAAAGAAGGCGAATATGCGGCGCTGAAGATCCGTGTGCCAAAGGCAGGAAAATATACAGTAACACAGCAGTATGCGAAGAAAACTGCCGGAACAAAAAATGATATGTATATCTTAAGCGCAAACGTGACGGATATTCCGTCGGCGCTTATAAATGCAACTCCCGTTATGACAATTGATTTCTACGGTGAAACGGGAACTGCGGGGGCTGAGCTTACAGGCGGCACTGCGCCGTCGCAAAGCGCGGAATGGGAAGCGGAAGCACCCGGAGAATACATTGTTGTATGGAAGGGAACCGGAGATAAGAACTCAATGGGAAGATATCTCGTCACTCTCGGCGACCTCACTCTTTCCGGCGGAGACGGCAAAGCTCCCATATGGGCGAATTCCGTCCTTTCAAAAGAAATAATCAATGTTGCAACGGGTGAAACTGCGGAAATTTCCGTGGATACTCTTTATATGAGCGACGGTTCAAAGGGCGCAAGCGCGGAAGTGAATGCTCTGACCTTTGAAAGCTCCGACACATCCGTCGTGCGAATTGATGGAAACAAAATAGTTCCCGTGGGTGAGGGCAAAGCGGATGTGCTCACTAAAAGCGGCGACTATGTGCTTTGCGGTAATGAAATAGCGGTTATAAAATCGGATGTCGAAATGTCCGGAATAACCGTCCGCTATCCTTTGACGCAGAGCGAATATGTGTCTCTTGCAAATGCGGCACTCATAACATATGAAAACAGCGGAAACAGAATTGAGCTTGATAACCCCGGCGGAATATCGGGTGCGCTCGGCTGGGAGAGAAACTCGGTTGCGATGCATATGCGCGCGGCGGAGTATGTTTCCTATAAAATCATGATTCCGAAAAAGGGTTATTATAACGTAACTCTCGGCTACAATAAGCACTCCAGCGGAACAAGCGGAAAGGTTTTTATCCTTCCTGCCGATACAGCGGATGTGGAGGGAGCTATTGCAACGGCAACTCCGGTTGCGGTGATGAACTGCAACGGAGAGAGAAGCGAGTATAGCGAAAGCGCGCCCTATACTGCGAGCGGCTCCTTTGATGCGCCGTCAGCAGGTGAATATCTCCTCGTGTTCAAGGGCTTTGGAGAGTATAACAGTATGTCAAGATACCTGCTCCTTCCGAGAACGATTATTCTCAACGGCGGTAAAGATACTGTTCCGACAGCACTCGGGCTTTCGGTTTCGAAAAGCTTAAAGCCTTCCGTCACCGTGACGATGAGCGACAGTAAGACTCTTGGCGGAGAAGAACTTCAGGTGAAATATGTCTCATCCGATGAAAGCATTCTCAGAATAGATGCGGAGACAGGAAAATTCAGAACATACTCAACGGGCGATGTCGAGGTTACCGCAAGTGTGACGGTAGGCGGCATAACAGTAAGCGATACGGTGAAGCTCACAATAACGGGCGATGAGTTTATGCAATACAGCGGCGTATACGCAAAGTATGATTTCAGCATAAAAAACGATAACTGGAAGCCTGTATACTGGAAGGGAGAATCCGCTCCGAACGCGAATGACATACGCGGAATAACATATCAGTATACATCAAAGACAAGCTCTCCCGGCAACTGGGAGTGGTATGACAGTAACATATCGGGTATTTACGAGGAAAGCGGAAATACGGTGGTATGGATGTATACCGGAAGCGGCGCGGACGGTCGCACCCGCGTGGGAACAAGCAAAGACAAATGGGTTGGCTTCACGGTAAATATCCCGGCTTCGGGAAGATACCTCGCAACCTTTGAATATTGCAAATATTATTCGGGCAGAATCGCGGCAGAGGTTTATCTTGTTCCGAAGGACACGGAGAATATATCCGAGGCGCTCACTCAGGATAATTATCTCTGCACATTTGACTGCCAGGATGAAAACGCAAAAGAGCTTACTCTCGGCACCGTGGAAATAGGAGACGTTGATATAAAGGCCGCAGGAGAATATATCCTTGTCATAAAGTCTCTCCGCGGCGGTTATATGGATTTCAAGTCCTTCACATTAGACGGTGTTGACGGCATGAAGCGCGCAGAGCTTCATATCGGGAATTATGACATCAAGGTCGGAGAAGAGACATCCGCGGGAATTTCGGCATATATGCTCGATGGCTCGAAGATCGATGAGAATGAGCTTAAAATTAAATATTCCTCTTCAAATTCCCATATTGCGGAAATATCGGAAGACGGAAAAATCCGCGGTGTTGAGGAAGGCAGCTCCCTGATCAAGGCGCGTGTGATTTACGGCGGCGTTGCAATGGATGTAACCGCAAAGATAACCGTAACCGATGCAAGTGAGGTTATGGCGGCAACGCTTTCTGCGGAGGAGACCATATATGTGCGCGGTAGAAAGAAGCTTACTCTTCACGCGGATATGAGCAGCGGAAAACGCCTCGAAGTTCCGGTAAGTGATATTGATTATACGGTTGTAACGGAACCCGAGGGCATTGCATATGTGGATGAAGAAGGCTATGTATGCGCGACCGGTATCGGTATTGTCAGAGTTTCCGCAAAGGCAGATTTCCGCGGAACGGATATTTCCTCAAACGAAATAGAAATTACAGCGCTTGAAGGCGCGAAGAAGACTGAGCCCACTTTGTTCACAAAAGAGATGCAGAAGAATCTCTTTGAAAATGTTGAAAAATATAACTGGGCAAAAGATCAGAAGAACTCAATCGTTGCGGCAGGCGACAGATATGTGGAGCATTATGAATATATTTATGACCACATTGTCGGTGAAGGCGTCCCGAGAGGCAGGCAGAATGGTTCGCAGGATGACCCCGAATACTATTATTGCCGCTACTGCGGAGTTGATATTGCGACAAAATACGGTGCAGACGGCGCATATGCATATGATATAAACTTCATTATGCGTCCGTGGAAGATCCAGTGCCCCGACTGTAAGCGTCTTTTCCCGTCAAATGACTTTGGGAAGTTCTATGAACTCGGTCTTGATGAACACGGTATATTCAATGTTAACCGTGCCCACGAGAAGAACAACGCAAATATTGCGGAATTCGGTCCCGAAGCGGATGTCCTCGTCAACATTCTCTATCCGGAGCTTTCAAACACAATAAATTGCGGCAAAGGGCTCCGAGCGGGCGAAACCGTTGAAAAATGGGGCGTTGATGACGGCTTCGGATATGTTCCGAAAAAGGAAAACGGAGAACCTTATAAATATTCCAACGGCGTTGTCGAGCGCCATACACATATAGCTGTCTATAATTGGCATGCGTGGTTCCAGTATGTCCGTCCCGCGGTAAAGAACCTTTCTTATGCTTATTACTATACCGGTGAAGCAAAGTATGGAAGAGCCTGCGCAATCATTCTCGACAGAATTGCCGATGTTTATCCGGATATGGATATGTGGCAGTATTTCAAAACCTTCTTCTATACCCACGGCGGCACAGGTGAAGGTAAGTTTGTCGGACGTATTCAGGACTGTGAATTTGCAACAAACTTTGCGGAAGCGGCGGATATGCTCTTCCCGATTCTCGAAGACAAAACGGTTATCAGCTTCCTTTCGGAAAAGGCGGAGAAATATAACCTTGAAAACAAAAAGGAAAGCGCCTACGATATTTGGAAAAACTGGCAGGAAGGCCTTCTTCTTGAAAACTACCGCTCCGTAAAGAAAGCCAATGTATGGGGCAATTTCGGTATGGCTCAGGAAGCACTTGTAAAAACCGCGATTGCTCTCGGTAATGAGCCTGAAAGCGAAGAAATTCTGGACTTCACCTTCAAAAGCGGCGGCTGGGTAGGCTATAAAGCTTTTGAGGTAACCGGCGGAAATCTCGGCAACTACTTTGTCGGCGAGCTTGATCGCGACGGTTTCGGATTTGAATCCTCGCCTCAGTATAACTATATAGCACCTGATGACCTTTTTGAGACCGTTGAAGCTCTTTCGAGATACAACGGCGTAAATAAGAGCAAGTATGACATATCAAAAACTCCGAGATTTGCGCAGATTTCGACAAATTTCACATCGCTTATATTGAGCGACAGCCATACCGTGCAGATAGGCGACTCTCAGGGTACGGCGACAATCGGATTTGTCGATTCCGCGGAAAATCTTATAAAGAGCTTTAAGTATTTAAAAGATACCGATGTTGCAAAGAGACTTGCAAATCAGATATATATGAGACATGACGGAGATGTTTCGGGGATCCATTATGATATTTTCACAAAGAATCCCGAAAGCATAAAGGAAGAAATCCTCGCCCTTTCCGATAATGTTTCAAAGAGCGGAAGCGAGCTCCTTTCGGGTTATGGCTTTGCTGTATTGAGAGAAGGCGAGCGCCGCGAAAGCATCAGCACCGATGGCTCGGATAATACTCTCCGAAGCTTCTGGATATATTCGGGTTGGGGAAATGCATCGCATCATCAGCTCGATTCGATGAATATCGGCGTTGAGGCGTTCGGCCTCAACTTAAGCCCCGATCTCGGTTATCCCGAAGCAACGGGAAGTGATCCGAACCGCGATCAGTGGATCAATACAACATTATCCCATAACACCGTAACGATAGATGAAAAGCAGCAGACGAGAACGCTCAAATCGGCGACTCCGCTCCATTTTGATGACGGAAATCAGGTGAAGGTCGTTGATATGAGAAGCGAAGAAGCATATCCCGGTGCGGATGAATATCGCAGAACACTCGTTATGGTAGAAGCACCCGGAGATATAAGCTATGGCGTTGATTTCTTCAATGTTCAGGGCGGAAATACCCATGTCTACAGCTTCCACGCACAATCGGAAGAGATTTATGAAACGGAAGGTCTGAACCTCGTTGCGCAGGCTGAAAACGGAGAATATAAGGGAAGCTATGCGGGAATTGATGTTCCGGGGTTTGTTCAGGATCCCGATACCGCATATTCGGATGCGGATGTGCTTCGCTATCCGCGTGGCTATACCTGGCTTAAGAATGTCAACAGAGCCGCAAATCCCGAGGGAAGCTTCTCTGTTGATTTCAAAATAACAGACTACCGCAAGGCGATAAGGGACAACGACAAGATTCATCTCAGAATGACGCAGGTAAATGATTTCGCGGTTTCGGAGGTTGCGATAGCAGACGGTTATGTGCCGAATAAGAGCGTTAATGCAGGTCTTCCGCGAGGAATCAAGTATGCTCTTGTAAAACGCGAAGGAAAAGACCTGAAGAGCCTTTTCACAACGGTGCTTGAGCCATATAAGGAAAACCGCCGCATAGAATCGGTGACGCCTGTTGCGATTTCCCCTGCGCCGCAGGAAGGCGAAGCCCGCGCAATCTGTGTCAGGTTCAGGGATGGCAGACGCGACTATATTGTATATTCAACGGATAACACAGTGCTCTATAATGTGGGAGATGTGTTCAATTTCCGGGGCTTTGTCGGAGTATACTCCGTAAATGCTGTCGGAGAGAACATCTATTCATATATAAGTGACGGAGATGTGATCGGCGATAAAGAAAATCTGATGAGTGCATATAGCGGAACGGTTTCAGATTTCAGCCATGAGCATATGATGGAAAACTACATCATTCTTTCTGCAGATATCGATGATGCTGATTCCCTTGCGGGTAAGATAGTCAATATCAGGAATGACGGAGCGGAGAACGGAACGTATGTTATCGAAAGTGCGGAAAAGCTTTCCAATGGAAAGGTGAAGCTCAATATCGGGCTTGTGCCGACTATTCGAAGCTATGCCGATGAGGATGATTTCACAAAAGGATATGTTTATAATATCAGCAAAGGGCAGAGCGCGTATATTCCGATGTCTTATGAATTTGATGATGCGCCCGTGTTTGAAGAGCTTACGGGACTCAGCGTAAATGCGGGAAGCGCATTATCCGTGAATGTCAGAGCAAAAGCAAAGGATGACGGAGAAGTTATATATCTGGCAAACTCAATTCCCAGAGGAGCATCTCTTTCGGAAGACGGAAAAATCACATGGAAGCCGACAAGCTCGCAGGTAGGTGAAAACCACTTCTCCGTAACAGCGAAGGACAGTGCGGGAAGAGAAAGCACATTGCATTTCAATATAAGAGTTTATGGCTCCACAGCCGGCGGGGGTGGTGGCGGAGCAAGTGTGCCGTCCACACCGGGAACAACCGCACCGACTATCCCCGCAACAAAGCCGGAGGATAAGGACAATACTTCGTCCTCTACAGACAATGTAGGGGATAAAACTCCCTCAGTCGGCGATGCCGACAGCTCCCTCGGAGAGGGAGCCGGAAACACCCGCTTCATCGACCTTGGAAACCATGCTTGGGCGGCTGACGCTATCAACACCCTTGCAGACGGAGGAATCATAAAGGGAACAAGTGAGAACACGTTCTCACCCGCAGCTAACATCACGCGCGCAGACTTCGCAATACTCCTTGTCCGCGCATTCAAGTTAGCTTCCGAGCGCGAAGAAAACTTCGCGGATGTTTCCTCTTCCGACTACTTCGCAAAAGAGCTTGCAGTTGCAAGAAACACGGGCCTTGTCAACGGCATCGGTGAGAACAAATTTGCACCGAGAAACAACATCACCCGTCAGGATATGATGGTGATCGTTTACAGAGCACTTGCGGGAATGGAAAAAATCAATGTAGGGGATCGCGTACTCTACGTGCCTCAGGCAAGCGATTATGACAAGGTAGCAGACTATGCAAAAGACGCAGTCGCGGCCCTTATCAATGCAAAGCTGATAAGCGGTAAAAACGGTCTCATCGATCCGACGGCAAACACAACGCGCGCCGAGGTGGCGGTGCTTCTGCATCGGATTCTTGAATATATAAGATAAAGGTAACCCAAGGAGGCAAATATGAAAAGACTTATATCCGCAATACTTGCGATTGCAATGCTCGTCGGTTTCATGCCCGTATTTGCTGAAGACGCAGTGCTTTCGGGTGTCAAGGTTGTCTATGACCCTTCGCGTCTTGAATATAATGTCAATCTTGCAGATATCACATATGAACTGACAAACAGCTTTTACAGCTATCATTCAAGAAAGGCAGGCTGGGAGCCTGCCCATGGTGATTTCAGAATAAACGGAGATCCGCATAAGGGTATGCTTGCATTCCACCACGCGGAGGGAGATTGGTATGCCATAGAGCTCAAAGTTCCCGCGGCGGGAGGCTATAATCTTTCGGTAGAATGCATCAAGCGTACGATGGGCGCAAACAAGGCATATCTCTATATTCTTGATGAAGCGCAGAGCGCGGATATCGAAGCGAATCTCACAGAAGAGAACAGATTCTCCGAAAATTCCTTCTTCAGCGAGGATAACTATAAGCAGACCGAAACCGCATCGGGAAATGTAACATTCCCGAGCGCGGGAAAATATCTCCTCGTTGTTCAGGGAACCGAGAAGTGGACGTATACAACTATCGGAAAAATCGTTCTCGACGGCGGCAACGGAACTGCACCTATGGGTGCCGTTGCATCTGTCAGCGCTTCTGAAATTCCTGCAGAAACAAGCGCAAAGGCAGACGTAAAGCTTTTCTACAGCGATGGCGGTGAGGCTGTCCTCTACCCCGATGAAAAAGCATTTGAAAGCTCTGATGAATCGGTCGCAACGGTTGATTCAAACGGATATATCACGGCAGTTTCGGTCGGTGAGGCAAAAATAACTGCAACCGTAACGTGGAACGGAAATGTATATAAAAGTTCAACAAGCATCAAGGTCATCGAAAAGACATCAAACATTAAAGTTCATTATGACTTTATAAAGAACTACACGGAAGATGTCCCCTATACAACGGGTGAGCTTACATTCCTTGCAACCCACAAGTCAACAAACCTTGTTGATACATATGATAAGACATTCGGACTCTGGAAGCTTGCTTCCGCACCGAGCGGACTTTCCGTAAACCATTGCTATACAACGGCAAACGCATACAACCTTGGTTTGCGCGCGTACTTTGGCACGAATAAGAACTGGTTTGCGATAAATCTCCGTGTTCCGAAGAGCGCGGTATACAAGATTACACTCGGCTACAGCGTCCATTCAAGCTTTGAAAGCGACCTTCGAACATATATACTCGAAGGTGCGGCAACGGATGATGCAATCACATCGGCAATTGCAAATGGAACGGGAGCTCTTACGTCCGTCAACTGCACAAAGGGTAACGCCAACGGCACACAGCTTGGCGAGCTTGGCACAAAGGCACTTGAAGAGGGCGAATATACTCTCATTTTCCACTCTCCAAATGTAAAGAATATAAGAGTTCATAATCTTGAACTCTCGGCAGGAACGGGAGGGAACTACGCACTCCTTTCTGCAGATATGGCACTTACGGGAAACAAGAAGCTTTCCGTTTCGGGAAAGCTTGCGGATGCAAATCTCTCCGCAGCCGATATGTCCTCGGCAACGGTTGTATATGAGGGAAAGAATCCCGATGTTGCAACCGTCAGCGCAGACGGAACGGTAAAGGTTTTGAAATCGGGAGACCTCACGGTTTCTGCCGATATCACCTATGGCGATCAGACTCTTAAGGTTGAGAAAACCTTTGCGGTTGAGCCTGCGCCGCAGCTTGCTCCGTCAGGAGTATCGGAGTGTTATGATTTCCTTGCGATGACTCCCGATTGGGATGCACCTATGTATACTCAGGAGCCGAAGCGCACCGAGGATATAAGAGCTATCACATATAATTACACAGACGGAAAGTGGCAGTGGCACAGCACGGATGTCTCGTCCTTCCCGAATCCGTATTCCGATGTTGCCTGGATGTATCGCGGCGAGCCTTACGGAAGACTTCGCTTCGGGCTTCCCGAAAACACGTTTGCGGCACTTACGATAAAGATACCTGCGGCAGGCAGATATTTTGTCAGCGTCGAAAAGAACAAATACAATACATCGTCGGGAGCGGGAGATATCTATATTCTTCCGATGACAAACGATGTTAAGGCGGCGATTGCCGAAAACGAAAGCATCGGCAATGTTGAATGCTTCGATGCGGATGCGCTTGATTGGACTCCCGCGCATCAGGATCTCGGAATCGTTGAAATCCCGGAGGCGGGAGAATATGTCTTCGCGGTGAAAAAAACGCGCGGCCATGGCGGCGAATATGTCAATCTCCGAAGCCTCACGCTTGACGGAAGCAATGTTTTCAAATATGTTGAATTCAAAATCGAAAATAAGAAAATCGGCATAGGTGGAGAAACAGAATCCTCCGCACACGCATATCTTCTTGACGGAACGGAAATCCCCGCATCCGAGCTTGATATCAGATATTCTTCGAGCGACACCGATATTGCAACCGTAAGCAGAAAAGGAACAGTCACGGCGCTTCGTGACGGAAAGGTGACGATTACCGTAACCGTAAAATACGGAACGGAAGTCCATACGGCAAGCGAAACGATCGAAGTTTTGGATGAGAGCGGAGTCAGCCGCGTCTTCTTCGATGCTCCCGCAGGAATCTATGTTTCGGATAAAAAACAGGTGAAGCTCAAGGTCGAGATGATGAGTGGAGTTATAAAGGATATTCCCGCATCGGATGTCCGCTTTGAAATCTCCGAGAGCATTCCCGCGGGCGCGGCAACGATTGACAGCAACGGCTATGTCTATGCAGAAAAGGAAGGAAGCATAAAGATTTCGGCAAGCACCTGGTATGAAAATGCAAGATGGAATGTCGATGCTGTGGAAATAAACCTTCTCGCAAACACAAAAAAGAGCAAAGCAACAGTCTATACGGATGAAATGCGAAAGACTGCGATCGAGAATACGGCAAAATATAAATGGGCATATAATGAGGTCAAGTCGGCAAAAGCGCTTGCTGATAAATATGTCGATTCCTACGAGAAGATCTATTCGGGAATAGCAGGAAAAGGCCTCCCGACCTCGCGTCAGCTCGGCGGCTACGGTGACCCTGAATATATGATCTGTCGCTATTGCGGTGTTGATGTATCGACATTCCCGAACGGCGGAAACGGGCGCGCGTTCACTTGGAACATCATAGCCCGCCCGTGGAAGGTGCAGTGCCCGAACTGCAAGCGCAATTTCCCGTCAAACGACTTCGAGAATTTCTATAATCTCGGTCTTGATGAGCATGGACTCTTTGACCGTGACCGGGCTCTCAGTGTTCATGAAGAGCTCTATGGCGGAACATACGGAACGGGATATCTCAAAAACAGCCTTTATCCCGAGCTTGCAGACACGATAAACAACAACCGTGGTCTCCGACCGGGTGAAAAGACCGAGACATGGGGCGTTGATGACGGTTGGGGCTATATCCCGCGCGATGAAAACGGAAATCAGTATAAATATGCAAACGGAAAGCAGGAAAGACATCCGTATATCGCATATTACAACTATTCGGCATGGGAATCCCGCCGCGATATCCTCGAAGCCCTCAAGACTGCATATGTCTATACGGGCGATATTAAATACGGAAAAGCAGGCGCGATTATCCTTGACAGAATCGCGGATATCTGGCCCGAAATGGATTCTTCGTCCTACACGGGTCTTGAGGCAGGATTCTTTATAACGGACGGCGGAAACTTCGTCGGAAAGACACAGGGATGTATTGACGATTGCGTTATGGCAACGCTCTTCTCCGAATGCGCAGATGCATTCTATCCGGCAATCTCGGATGAATCGGTCATAAAATTCCTTTCGGCGGAGGCGGAAAATCATTCGCTTGAAAACAAGAAGGAAAGCGCATATGATATCTGGTCCAATTGGGAGACCGGAATAATCGATGCCGCATATGACGGCGTTAAAACGAGAAAAATCGGCGGAAACTTCGGTCAGCATCAGTATGTCGTCACTATGGCGGCGGTTGCGCTTGATTCTCAGCCGAAGACAAACGAAATGCTCGATTTTGTCTTCAAAACCGGTGTTGAAACAAAGACGGAGTTCACAGGCGGAAGCGTTTCGTCAACACTTGTCGATATCATCTCGCGTGACGGTATGGGAAATGAGGCAAGCCCGCAGTATAACTATGTCTGGATCGAGCGCCTCATGAGCATCGCGGATCTTCTCGGAAGATACCCGGTTGAAGATAAATACAACCTCTGGGAAAACACAAAGTTCGTTCAGATGTTTATGTCATATCCGCCCGTTGCGATAACCTCGAACGAATCTGTTCAGGTAGGTGACAGCGGCGGTTTCGGCTACGGCGGCTTCCGCGCATTGCCGGAAGACTTCATACCGGCATTCAAATATCTGAAAAACACGAAGAATGCAAAGAGAATCGCGAACTATATCTACCTCATAAGCGGCGAAGAGACGAAGGGACTCCGTTATGATATCATGACGAAGGACCCGGAAAGCCTCGAGAAAGAGGTTGAAGAGCTCTATGATCCGCAGCTTGCATGGTTCTCCGAAATTCTTCCGGGTTATGGCTTCGGAATGCTTCGAAGCGGTGGAAAGCTTGATACCGTTCAGAATTCGAACTTCAAGCGCGGTATTTATATGAACTTTGGAAGAAGCATCGCAAGCCACGGCCACAAGGATGCGCTCAATATCGGTATAACGGGCTATGACCTCAATATGACGCCGGATCTCGGCTATCCGTCTAACACAGGTCCTCAGCCGCAGAGACTTCAGTGGGTTTCCAATACGCTTTCCCACAACACGATCGTCGTCAATGAAAAAGCGCAGACGGGCGTCGAGCACGGCTATCCGCAACACTTTGACGATTCGGGCAAGGTAAAGCTCCTTGATGTCGATGCATCAGGTGCATATGCGGAAACCGATATCTATCGCAGAACTCTCGTCACCGTCGATATAGACGCGCAGGACAGCTATATGGTAGATTTCTTCCGTGTTGACGGAGGAAATGATCATCTGTTCTCATTCCACGTCGCGGGAGACACGATTTCCGAAACCTCGCTCACTCTCGGTGAGGAACAGCCGGGCTCATATGCAGACCCGAACTGGCCCTACGGTCAGGACCCGAATTCACCTGCGGAATATTATTATGACACTGTATATCCGAAGGGTTACACATGGCTCAAGGAAACGAGACGTGCGGAAGCTCCCGTCGGTGCATATGATATTGATTTTGAAATCAAGGATTATAAAAAGCGCATAGATGATGAGAAGGGGCTTCATCTTCGAATGACAATGCTCAATGATTTTGATCTCGATGAGGTTTCCGTCACAACGGGTCACCCGCCGACAAACGGCTCAAATGTCGCGGTTAATAAAAAAGGTATCAAATATGTCCTTGCAAGAAGAAAGGGAGAATCTCTCGATTCACTCTTCACAACAGTATATGAGCCATACAGAAACAACCGAAAGCTTTCGGGAATGGAAGCTGTTGGAATTGAGCCGATTGACGGAAATGAGGGCGAGAATGACACCGCAAAGGCAATCAAGGTCATATATGCATCGGGCAGATGCGATTATGTCATGTATGCGACGAACAACAAAGTCACCTATCGCGTGACGGATGGCGAGACGGAAATTGTTTTCCGCGGCTTCGTCGGAGTCTATGGCATCGAAAACGGAACAAATGTCTATACCTATCTCAATGACGGTGATATAATCGGCGCTCACAAAACGGAAACTACCGTTACAGGTGAGGTTTCGGATTTCTCGCGTGATCTCTCGCTTGATAATTATATAACCGTCAAGCCGGATCAGGATGTAGATGCCGCAACGCTTGCAGGCAAGATGATAGTCATCGATAATGATATGGTGCAGAACGGCGCATATTATATCGAAAGCGCAACCAAGCTTGAAGGCGGCGAGATAGAGCTTGATATCGGAACGGTTTCAGCAATAAGAAAATATAAGGATGCGAATGATTTTGATGCCGGATTCTTCTATAACATAAATCCGGGTCAGAGCTTCAGGATTTCGACTGCATATGTCGAAGATTCCGCACCGCGCTTCGAGGTGGTCGGAGAGGATATCTCCGCAACTGCGCAGAGCGCATTCTCGATGGATATCAATGCGACGAGCGAAGTAAGCGATGAGATAACCTATATTGCGACGAACGTTCCGCGCGGCGCGATAATCGACGGGGAAACAGGCAGAATCACATGGAAGCCCGAGTCGAGCCAGGTAGGCGAAAATCTCTTCGTAATAACCGCAAAGGATGCGGAAGGAAGAGAAAACAGCATCACCTTCACTGTCAAGGTATATGGTAAAACCACGGGTGGCGCAGGCGGCGGTGGCGGAGGAACATCCTCCGGCACGACAACACCGACTATCCCCGCAACACCGAGTGATAAGGACGATGAGAAGGACAACACTTCGTCCTCCACAGACAATGCAGGGGATAAAACTCCCTCAGTCGGCGATGCCGACAGCTCCCTCGGAGAGGGAGCCGAAAACGTCCGCTTCATCGACCTCGGTGCTCACGATTGGGCGGCTGACGCTATCAATGCTCTTGCAGATGAAGGAATCATAAAGAGAGCAAGCGAGAACACATTCTCACCCGCAGCTAACATAACGCGCGCAGACTTCGCAATACTTCTTGTCCGCGCATTCAAGTTAGCTTCCGAGAGCGAAGAAAACTTCGCGGATGTTTCCTCTTCCGACTACTTCGCAAAAGAGCTTGCAGTTGTCACCAACAAGGGCCTTGTCAACGGCATCGGTGAGAACAAGTTCGCACCGAGAAACAACATTACACGTCAGGATATGATGGTAATCGTTTACAGAGCACTTGCGGGAATGGAAAAAATCAATGTAGGGGACGGCGTCCTCGACGTCCCGCAGGCAAGCGATTATGACAAGGTAGCAGACTATGCAAAAGACGCAGTTTCCGCTCTCGTCAATGCAAAGCTCGTAAACGGCAAAAACGGTCTCATCGACCCGACGGCATACACAACTCGCGCCGAAGTCGCGGTTCTGATTCAGAGGATTCTTGATTTCATAAAATAACAAAAAAGCTCTCCGATCAAATGATCAGAGAGCTTTTTGCAATATTCAATATAGCGGGAAGGTTTTTAAAACATCATCGGGGATAAGGCTTCCGTTTGCGCCGTAGCCGCGGATTTTTGCCTTTTGCGGTTAAATTTCAAAATCGAAATCCCTGACGACGACTTTTTCTCCCGTGACGAGTCTGACCGTTACCTTGCAGTTGTATTTTCCCGCCGCAAGTTCTTCGGGAGCAATTTTTCCGCGGACAAGAACGGGATTGACAGTGACAAATTCCTGCATTTCAAATATCATATATTTGCCGTTTTTGCGGCTGGCATATGCCGTTGCCGTCTGCACCGCTTCTCCGTTTGCGGAGATTTCAAGTGTGATGCTGTCCATCATCCAATTGCAGGTAAGCGTTCCCTCATTGGTTTCGTTGTTCTCGACATCGCAACCGAGCTTTTCATCAAAGTATGTCTGTTCTTTCTTGAATGAGCCTACTGTCTGCTCGATCATCGTCATCATGCTGTTTTCACCGTCAATCGTTCCGTTGGGGAGATAGACTGTGTTGACTTTTGTTATCATTCTGCAGTGACCGCTGTTATTGGCACGTTTCACAACTCCGTCAGCAGGCTTCATAAGAGAATATGCGCGGAAGATTGCCTGATCACCGTTTTCCTTGACGATTTCGCCCGTGTCTTCATACTTATCATAAACGGACTTGTAATCGCCGACAGGATAAATGCCATATTTCTCGGTGAGGTATCCCGTTGTTGTCGCGTTGAAGGTCTCGCCGAGCTGACCCCATGACTGAAGGAGTGCGCTTGAGCAATCGTTTCCGATTCTGCCAATGCCGCTTCCGCCGCTGATATTCTCCCATGTGAGTCCGTCAATGAGATATACACCGTTTTCGTCCTGCTCGATTGCATAATCGAGGAAAGATTCGGCTGTGCCGCCTGCATAGCTATAGGGAACACCGTGGTAAATTCTGTCGGGATAAAGCGTGAACTGAACGTTTTCCTTGGCTTCAGCGGGTGTCACGTTCGATTGTGTGGTATAAAAAATTTCTTCTGTGGGTTTCCAGAGCATTGTGGTCGTTTTGAGCATATATTCCTGAGCCTTTTCTCTTCTCTCCGCAAGAATTTCCTCACCGTAAAGCGCGCGATAAAGAAGAACTGCAAATTCAGCCTTTGTGAGCTTTTCCTTCGGGCGGAAGGTATCGTCACTATGACCTAAAATAAGACCGTTTGCAACTGCGGCTCTCACTTCCGTTATATATTTATCGGATATGGAAGCCTTGTCGGAGAATTTATCGAGTACATAAAGATATGTATCTTCATAGCCCTTTGCCTTTGAGAAAAGATATGCCGCCTCTTCTCTTGTGATAGCGGATGCTTTGTCAGCGGAAAATGCGGAAAGATCCGCATCTTTAAACTGTGCGGAAAGAAGCGCCGTTGCATCGCCCTTTGTCATAACCGATGAGGGATTAAAGCTTTCTTCATCGGCAAAAAGTCCGTTCTCTGCGCAAACGGAGATTTCGCCATATGCCCAATGGTTTTCGGGAACATCGGTAAATGCTGCTGATGCAAAGGTGAGTGTCATTGTGCCTGCAAGGATAAGAGTTAAAAACTTTTTCATTTGTCCTACCTACAATTTTTATTTGCAGAGATTTAAAAAGTGCTCGAAAATATATCTTCCGTCAACCGTGTCCTCGCGCCGCATCGAGAAGGACATTCTCTCGGGGTGCCACTGAACTCCGAATATCGGAAGTGATTCGTGGATAATCGCCTCGCAATAGCCATCCTCTGCCGAGTGCGCGATACTCCGAAGCCCTTGCCCAAGGTTCGATACTGCCTGATGGTGCGAGGTGTTGACCGGAAATTTCGCTCCGTAAAGCTCGCTGAGGAAGCTCTCACCGTCGGATATGACATGGTGCATCTGCATAACTCCGTCAATTGAGACGTGCTTTGGTGATTCGGGGATATCCTGGAAAAGAGATCCGCCGAGCGCGATGTTTATGACCTGATGACCGCGGCATATGCCGAAAATCGGTTTTTTCTGCTCCATGAAGAGGTTAAATAACCGAAGCTCAACCTCGTCGCGTGCGATGTCAATGTTTCGTGAGCCGTTGATTTCTTCGCCGAAGCGATCCGGATGAACGTCGCTTCCGCCGCAGAGCAGAAGCGCATCGAAATCGGTGGAAATCGGAGGGAGATAACCCCCGAAGGCTTCGCCGCCGCATTCGGTTATGGCTTTGATATAAAACTGAGTTTTATTGTTATCGCTTGTCGATAATAAGATTTTCGGTTTCATAAAAACCTCTTTAATAGAAATAATTATCTGTTGATTTTTCTGTTCTTGATCTCGTCGAAATATTCCTTTGTTGTTCCGTAAGCGCAGGCAGATGCATATCTCGGGCTGCTTTCATCGGTAATACCTGCGCAGAAGCCGTCGTGGTCGCTTCCGCCCGAGATATAAAGCCCGTGCTTGTGAGCATATTTTATGCCCTCTTCCTTTTCCTCTTCCGTGAGAAGGTGATGCCAGATTTCAAGACCGTCTATTCCCATTTCGCGGAGCGCGTCCATATGCATAAGCTGACCGTGGGGATGCGCGACTATCGCGATGCCGCCCGCATCGTGGATAAGTTTAATGATTTCGTGCTCCTGCTTGAAGGGATGTGATGGCGGAACCTCATAGCGGTGAACTCCGAAGAGCTCCGTGAAATACCAACCGCGGTCTGACTTTTGCATAAGTCCCTTTGCGAGAAGTGCGCGCCAGAGATGGTCGTTGCAGAGCCATGTGATTCCCTTGTTGAATTCAAGAACCTCTTCCCATTCAATTCCCTTGATTTTGCCGAGACGGACAGCTCTTTCATAAAGTGTTTTTGTCTGATCCGTTTCGCGAAGGCTCATCTCGTGGAGATACTGCTTCATCGGGGGATATTCGGGGTCAAAATGGAATCCGCATATGTGAAAATCTGCCTCCATATATTGCTTGCCCTCAAGAAGTTTTGAGGGAGAGGAGAATTCAGCGCCGAAAATCGTCTCAAGTCCGAGCTTTTCGCATTCGGCTTTTATTTCGGGAAAACCCGTTACCGTATCGTGGTCAGTGACGGTGACGGCGCCATAGCCTTCCTTCTTTGCGACCTGCGCGATCTGCGCGGGAGTGTAGCCACCGTCAGAATGCGTCGAATGTGTATGTAAGTTTGCATAAAGTTTCATAAAATATCATTCCTTTCTTTAATCATTAATTATAATATACTAAAAGAAAAAAACTCGCCATATTGTACGTTTTTTGTGTTGAAAAATCATTTCGACAATGATATAATGCAATCGGAGGTGAGCGAGATGGGAAGACTTGATGTGCCGCATGATAAATATCCGGGAATAGATTTTGAATTTGAGCATTTCTTTGGGAAAAATGTAAAAATCAATACCCGAGAGGTAATCAAAATGAAGGGGTATAACCATATTCACGATTTTCCTCAGGCATATTATTGCCATAAGGGTAAAATGCTGCAGTTTGTGGACGGAGTCACATATGAGATTTCCGACGGAGAAATATTCGTGATACCTGCCGGAGCCGTGCATTCCTTTGATGTCGAGTCTGCGGGCGAAATAATAAATCTCAATGTTTCGTTTGAATTGCTCCTCCGGAAAGCAAATCCGCTTTCAGTCAATGCTGTCGCCTACCTTTTTCTCGGACGTTTCTGGGGAGAGGAGTTTTGCTTTCCGAGCGTAATGAAGCTCGGTGAAAGCTCGGTGAAAACCGCATATGATGCATTCTGCAGGCTATCGCGGCTCGGAAAAGAAAAAGAATGCGATGAGGGAGAAGTTCTCGGTGCAGTGAATGAAATTTTCTCTCTTCCGGAATTCGCGCTCGGGGAAGCTGAAAAAAAGCACGCAGAGAGCATAATTTCGGATAAGCTGATTCCCACTGTCAGAGCCGTTGTATATATGAACAGCAATTTCTCAAAGAAAATTCACTGTGAGGACCTGCTTCGTATATCCGGTCTTTGCAGAACGGATTTTTACCGCGCGATAAAGAAGACCGTCGGTGATACATATTCAATTTATCTTCAGAAAATTCGCGTCAAGCGCGCTCACCGCGCACTCGGCTTTTCAAATTATTCATTCTCATATATATCAGATATGTGCGGCTTCGGAAGCCCGACGTATTTTGGAAAATGCTATAAGAAATATCGCGGCTACACTCCGAAGGAGGAGCGCGCGGCGCTCGAAGAGCTTCTCCGCAATTATCCGGGGATACGCGTCACCCATGATTTTTTTGAAGCGGAATATATAGACGACAAAAGGAACGACAGGAAATAAAACCCATCGTTCCTTTTTTTATTACATTGTATGGATATACATAAAGTCATTCGCGCCGAGCCATTTGCATTTCTGTCCGCGGATAAGCTCCGGCTCAAGCTCTTCGATAATGTCAATCTCACCGTCTAGATATGAATTTATGACTCTTACCGTGTGGCGAAGTCGCTCTATTGCCGCGCCGTAGCGGCACATAATGTTTTCGAAGCCGTGTGCCTTATAATCGCGATACCACATCTTGCGGTGAAGCTCGTGGAGCTTCTCAAATTCCGAAATGATTTCGGGGAGGCGCTTTTCGGCAAACTCCGAAAGCCATTTTTTATCGCCAGCCTTATATCTTTCTCGAAGCTCAAGGTGAAGCTCGCATTTTGAGAGGCAGGCGCGGAATACTGCGAGAATATAATCGGTGTTATCAAACTTCTCAATAACCTTTATTGCGTCTTCAAGATATTTTTTTCCGCCTTCAATATTTATATCAAAGCAAAGAAGGTTTATGAGCGGATCACTCCAGATGACGTGCTTTCCTGCTCTTATCGCACCATCCTCACGGAAGAAGAAATCGCTTATCGCATGTGAAAGCTCCTTTGTCATACCTGTTGTGAAATTCGAAAGCGACCATATATCCTCGTCTGTGCAGGCCTCTCCCTTATAGCAATATTCGGAGAAGAGCGAAAGCGAGGGTATTGCAAGCATATGGCTCGTCTCACAACCGTCATTTGACCATATTGTAACAACGACCTCAGGAACTCCGCCGCGAAGACATTCTTCAAGAGCGGGCTTCATTGTGTTATAGGTGTGGTCATAGTTCGGAACAAAACCGTCCCACGTCCATATGCCGCCGCCGAATACGACGGGGCGGTTGAAGTTCTTGTGCTTTTCGATATTTATTTTATAGAACTCATTGTTCGTGTGGTAATAATCCCAGAAGACCATATCCGCATCGGGCATTGCATCGATCGCATACTGCGGAACGATGACGTGCGGCATATAATCCTCCTCCTTGCTCTTTTCAACGAGGGAGAAATACATATCGCTCCACATCATCGGGTGGAAGTCATATTTGCCGCAGAGCTCGCAGACGCGCTCAAGATGCTCCGAGAAAATCTCAAAGCGGTCGCGCATACCGTTGCGGACGAGATACTGACCGAGCCCGAGTCCTGCCGTCTCGTCACAGCCGATATGGATTCGCTTCGTGCGGAAAGCCGAGCGGACCGTCTTTATGCAGGCCTCGATAAATTCATATGTTTTCTCCTCGCCGACGAGAAGGACTCTTGCGTTATCCGCAATCGGATCATTGACGGAATAGCGGAGAAACTGCTCCATATGTCCGAGAGTCTGTATGCAGGGGATGACCTCGATTCCGAGTGAGTATGCATAGTCATCGATCGCACGAAGCTCCTCGACGGTATATCTTCCGCGCTGATAGCCGAGATAGGGATATTCCCTGACCTCATATGTATCCTCGGTATAGAGCATAAGCATATTATAGCCGTGGGAGGCGAGATACTGTATGTATTTCTTGACGCTCTCAGCCTTCATAACGCCCCCGCGTGACATATCGATCATCGCACCGAGCGTTTTGAAATTCGGCTTTTCCGAAAGCTCAAAGGAAGTTTTTCCTTCTCGTATTGCCTTTGCGAGAAGAGTGTAGGCGCGCATCTTCTGCGGGATGGTTGCTCCGCCGATTTCCGCACTCTCGCCGTTATAGCAGACATAAACTCCATCCGAGTCGATTTCCGCTGTTTTGCAAGGGAATTCGAAATTATAAAGCCCGGATATAATTTCCTTTATATTCATATTTCAAACAGTCCTTTCAAATTATATAGGTTCATTAAAGCATAAAACGAAACATAGTTTTCGCCATATCCTCCGTTTCCAGAAAAATGTACAATATGGCGAAAATATGCATAGGCAGATGATATGATTACTTTGAACAGGTTTATTCATTTTTAACGGGAGGAATAAATATGAAAAAAACGCTTTCAATAATTATTGCGGCAGCGATGCTGATATCGCTTGTGCCGTCTGCATTTGCGGCAGATAAGGAGCTTGAGGTCAAGTATAATTTTGACTTTGGTGCCGCAGGCTACGGCGAAACCGCGGAAATAGGCAGTGACACGCTCAAAACATACGGCGACCTGTCAACAGAATCGCAGGATTCAAAGGAAGGACACACATGGGCAACGAAGAATACCGATCCGTGGGTCGTTGACGGACACAGATATGTAACAACGCTTGCTTTGACGGGTTCGGATGTCGGAACGAGCACGACGAAACAACCAAACTCGATATATGCATACGTTTACAACACACGCGTATGGGGCAGCGGAGCTAAGAAAACAGCGGCCGGCATCGTTGTGAGACTGCAGATAGACAAGGCGGGAACATATGTTCCGGAGCTTACATATTATCCGCATAAAGGACTTGCAATGTATGATGTTTATCTTGTGTCCCTGAAAACAAAAAATTATTACCTTCAGGCGAGTGACAGAAATTCGCTTACATTCAACAACTCAAAGATTACGAGCAGTGTCTATACCGTGCTGAAAGCGAACTCAAAGACTTTTCTCGGGCAGATAAATATGTACGATACGGATGAAACCGCGAAATCGGTAAGACTCAATTCGTACACAATTTCGGAGGAAGAGGCAGCATACGGCCAGTTTGCACTTTTCTTCTACCCGAACGGAATGGATGAGAAACTTACAACAGGTGTTGCGGATAGTAATATACCTCATCAGTACATAAACATCGATTCCTTCAGACTCCTCGGTGAGAAAAAGGAAGAAATAAGCCTCGATCCGGAATTTGCATACAGCGAAGAAGACTATACGGGCGGAAGTACATCGCTTCGCGCATTTGCGGTCTATGGTACTGACGGAGAAGTAAACGAAACGGAAATAATCGAAACCCCTGTTGTTACATACGGAAGCACCACTGAGCTTTCCGCACCCGAAACAGTAACGAAGGGCGAGAAGATATATAAATTCCTCTATTGGGCAAAGGGCGCAACTATGGAGAGAAAGAAGATAATCTCCCATGAAGCGGCTTTCTCCTATAAACCGTATGAAGGAGCAAATCATCTCCTTGCCGTCTACGAAGAAGCAGACGCGGAAAATGCGGAGAAGGCTGAATATTACAACGCAAACGGCGAGCTTCTTGCAAACGGAAATACACTCCCGAGTATGCCGGGCTACGGTGTGGCAACGGGTTGGACTGAATATAAGGACGGAATCTTCGTCGCGGAATACGGTGATCTTGCAAAGAACATCGAAATAACCGTCAACGGTGAAAAGAAAAACTATGCCTACGGCGATGCGGTAAGCTGTGAAGCAGTCGCTCCCGAAGGAAAGGTCTTTATGTATTGGACGAAGAACGGAGACATTGTTTCGACAGCGAACTCATATAGCTTCTGTGCGTGGGAAAACGCAACCGTCGAGGCGGTATTCGGCGATGCGGCGCCCACACTCGGAAAAACAATGAGAAAAATAATCCTCGATGGCTTTGCGGCAGGTAACGAAAGCGCAATTATGGCAGAGTTCATTGGCTTTGACGATGCTCTTGAAAAAGGAATAATGTTTGGAAACAAGCGCGTCGCGATGACCGGTGATGCAATGCAGTTTGCGGTTATCGATGATATTGAAAATGCCGATGCGGTCGGCTATGCAATAGTCAGGGAAGGCGGAGAGCTCAAATTAATAACAGACGGTGAGCTTTCCGAATAGGAATGGAAAGGATGAAACGAATGAAGAAATTATCTTTCAAAAGAAGCCTGAGTCTTATTCTTGCGCTTGCGATGATGCTTTCGCTTCTTCCGACGATGTCCTTTGCGGCAGAGACGGGAGACGGTGTCCACTTCAATTTCGGCGCAAAAGGATATGGCGCAACTGCCGAGATCGATATGGATACGCTCAAGACCTATGGCGATACATCGGCAACTCCCGATGTATCGGATAATCTCACATGGGCAAGTGTAAATACCGATCCGTGGGTTGTTGACGGCCATTACCGTGCACAGTCGGGATATCCCGCACTCACACACGATGCGGTCAGCGCGGCGACAAAAATGCCGAATGCACTCACATGGTATGCTTACGGAACGCGCGCATGGGCATCAGGTGCAGTCAAGCATGACAGTGCAGCTGCAATAAGAGTCAAGATTGACGAGACGGGAACATTCATCCCGACGGTTACATATCATGCACGCCCCGACCTCTGCATTTATGAGGTCTATCTCGTTCCGTGGAGCGAGCTTATCGGAAACTACAGAAACCGCCTCAAGTTTGCGAATTCGGCGCTTTCATCAACGGTTCGCCCGGGAATCACGAATTATTTTATTGGCAACGTTGATATGTACGGCGAGACTGCAGGAACAAAGACGAGCTTCCTTGATGACTATGTTGTTGAGAAGGCAGGCGAATATGTCCTCTTCTTCTTTTCAAACGGTCTCAATGAAAAGCTTGCGGCAAAATATGAAAATGCAAACGGACCTGCAATATATGTCAACCTCTATTCATTCGACCTCCACCATAAGGGTGCGATCGCGCGCCCCGAAATCGGAAAGCTTGAGCTTACGCTCAGCGAAACGACGCTCTCCGAGGGAGGAAGCGCAACTTCATCTGTCGAAATGTGGCTCTCAAACGGAGATATCCCGACAGGTGAATATGAAATTGAATATAAATCCTCCGATGATAATATCGCAACCGTCGATAAGGATGGCGTTGTAACCGCAATCGCAAAAGGTAATGCGACTATAACGGCAACCGTCAAGGGAAGCAATGTATCCGACTCGGTCGATATTATCGTTGAAGGCAAGCCCTATCTTGAAAGCTTCAAGGCGGCAAAGCCGAATTTCGTTTTCTTTGAAAACGATGAAAACAACAGCTCCGCAGCGATCGGCATTTCCGCAATTATGTCAAACGGAAAAGCGGGCGATATCGCAAATTATGAAGTAAGCTATCAGAGCGGAGACGATTCCGTCGTAACTGTTGATGAAAACGGAAATATGGCGGCGGTCGCTGTCGGTAAGACAACCGTTTCCGCATCCGCAACAAACGAAAACGGCGATCCGATAGTGCTTTCCGTCCCCGTGGAGGTAAGGCGCGAGCTTGATGGCCTCGTCTATAACTTCAGCGCAAGCAGCTATGATTTGAACGAGGAAATAGTGAAGGCAAAGCTTCCGACTCTCGGATATGCGGAATATAACACCGATCCGTGGCAGATCGTCAGCGGTGCAAACCTTCAGTATTGGCTCTCCGTAACGGGAAGCGAGAAGGTAACGAGCTCTTCGTCGGGCTCAAATTCTCTCCCGCATTCACTCACGTGGCATGCCTATGGTTACCGTGCCGCGAGATATATGGGTGCAACCGTCGATTCTGAAAACGGAACATTTGAGGGCGGAACATATACCGCGCGTCAGGACATTACCGTTGCGGCGCTCATCAAGATAAACAGAACAGGAACGTTCACACCGGCAATAACCTATGATACGAAAAATACACTTTGTATCTTTGACACGTATCTCATCCCGAAATCCGTTGTCGATGCAAGCTCATACCCCGATCTCACAACGGCGGCAAATGTCGCAAAGATGCTCAAAGCTCTTCCGGACAAGGAGGAATATCTCATCGCAAAGCACGATATGTACAGCACCGTGCGCGAGACGAAGACGGAAAGCTTTGAGAATATAACGGTTGATACTGCGGGTGAGTATTATCTCATCTGGCAATGTAACGGCCTCAATGAGGCTCTTCAGGGACCTGAAAACTTCAATATTTCAAACGGCAGTGTAAACTATAAGAATCACCTCTATGTCAATATAAACAACTTCGGATTCTATCCGCTTCCGAAGCTTGCGCTTACCTCCGTTGAGACGAAGGTCTCGCAGGAGGAGATATTTGAGGGTGACACCGTTAAGATAACCGCGATACCGAAGCTTTCCGACGGAACTGAGTTCAACACCCCTGCGGTCATAACGGAGCTCTCCTCCGGAAATGAGGAAGTTGCTGAGATTGACGGAATGAATATCAAGGCAAAGAAGGCGGGAAATGTCCGCATAACCGCCAAAGCTCATATCAACGGAAGCAGCGAGTGTGTCGAATCCCATATTGATCTTGAGGTTATTCCCGAAGGAATAAACGAGATCGCCGCAACCGCGGGCGGAAGCAAATATATCCGCCTGACGGATAAGGAAAATGACACGGTGCCGCTCTATGTCAGAGCGTTCACGAACCTCGGAAACGAATTTGACCCCGATGAGCTTACCTTCACGACGGAATGCCTCACGCCCGATAAGGCGCAGATAATCGGTGATAATGAAATACTCCCGATTGCCGAAGGTGATGCGATCTTCCGCATAACCGCAACCCACAGCGGAAGAACGATTTCGCGTGATGTAACTCTTCCCGTAGTATGGGGCAAGAGCCGCTCATCCTATATGACAGCGGAAAAAGCGGAAGCTGCAAGGGAAAATTATTCAACATATTCGTGGGCGAAAAAAGAAGTTGAATCAAACGTCAAGAAAGCCGATCGCTATGTCGAAAGACTTGATCAGCTCTATAATATGATCCACTCCGAGGGCGTTCCGCGAAGCTCGGGCGTCGGAGCAAAGAGTGATCCTTATAATGGATATTGCCGCTATTGCGGAGTCAAGATTACTGCGAAATACGGAACATATCCGTGGAAGCATAACTCGCTCGTGAATGAATGGAAGATAATCTGCCCCGATTGCGGAAGAAACTTCCCGACAAATGATTTCGGCTCGTTCTATAAGCTCGGACTCAACGAATACGGCGAGTTTGACAGAATGCGCGCGCTTACAAAGCACCATGCGCTCGTTCACCACGGCGATGCGAATGCTGAATGCGAATGCGTCGCGCCGGAAAACGAATGGACAACGGAATGGTATCCCTACTATGGCTACGGTGATAAGAACGGATATCTCGTAAATAAGCTCTATGATAATCTTGAGGATGTCAAGACTCTCAATGCAAATCAGGGTCTCCGCGAGGGCGAGACGACGGAAACGTGGGGCGTCGATGACGGCCACGGTTATGTTCCGAGAAAGCTCGACGGAACATACTATAAGAATGACAACCGCGCAGAAAGACACACATATATCGCGGAATACAGCCACTATGGTCTCTGGCGCGGAGACGGCGGAAGCGGCGGCGCGATACAGAATGCGATCTCCTATCTTGCAAACGCATATTTCTTCACCGGCGAGAAGAAATACGGTCAGGCCGCGGCAATACTTCTTGACCGTATGGCAGACTTCTATCCCGATTTTGACCGCTCGATATGGGGCAACAATGTAACCCATTCCGACGGCGGAACAGGAAAGGGAAAAATCCTCGGCAACATCTGGGAAGGAACTCAGATGAATAAATATATCGAAGCATATGATATGGTCTTCGATTGCTATGATGATCCGTTTGTCGTAAATTATATCAGCAAAAAAGCGGAAACGATCAAGATGCGCCATTCGAAGAAAACGGCTTCGCAGATAAGAACGAATGTCGAAGACGGAATCCTCCGCGGCGTACTCAATGCGCTTCCCGATTGCAAGATCGCAGGTAACTTCGGTTATCCGCAGAGAACGAATGCGCTTGCGGCAGTTGTCCTCGACACAATGCCTGACACGAAATACTGGCTTGACTATCTTATGGCTCCGGGCTGGGGTAGAAATGGCAGAAGCGACGGTGGCGGTATCAGCACACGTCTTGTAGACGAGGTTGACGCGGACGGTCAGGGTAACGAAGGTTCGGAATATAATGCGGACTGGCACACGACGCTCATCAGCGTTCAGGAGGTTCTCGACGGTTATGACGGCTATTCGGCAGCAAGCCTCTATAACAACCCGAAATTCGTCAAAATGTTCTACAGTAACCTTCCGCTTGTAACGGGTAACCACTCGGTAAATATCGGCGATACGTTCTCGACGATGACCTCGAGTCAGTGGTATGAGCAGAACCAGCTCATTCAGGGCTTCTCAAGACTTGGTGACCCCGTTTTCGCGCAGATGCTCTATCTCATAAACGGCAATAAGAGCACGGGACTTCACTATAATATCTATACTCGTGATCCGGAGCGCCTTGCAAAAGAAGTTCAGACGGTTATTGACAATCACGGAACTCTCGTCCGCACATCCGAGGCAATGACAAACTTCGGCTATGCAATTCTTCGCGATGGCGGCGAATATAAGGGCACAAACAATCAGAACTCGATCGATACGACAAGAAATGCATGGATGTATTTCGGAACAAGTGATGGCCATGCGCATAACGATAATCTCGGACTCGGAATGACTGCATTCGGGCTCGAACTCCTCCCCGATCTCGGATATCCGGAGGAAACGAGCTACACGCCGAACCGTCTCCAGTGGGTCGGAAGATCGATTTCGCATAACGTTGTCATCGTTGATGACAAGGAAACGAGTGCTCCCGATGAGCCCCGAGGCGAATCACTCCACTTTGACTATGGCGAGGATGTTCAGGTAATGGATGTTTCCGCACCTTACGTCAATGACAGCGTAAGCGAATATCGCAGAAGCGTTGTCATGGTTCACGTTGATGACGAGAATTCATATGTGATAGACTTCTTCCGAGTTCTCGGCGGAAATAAGCAGCTCTATTCATTCCATGCCGCATCAAACGAAATTGCAGAGACTGTCGGCCTTGATTTCACCCTCATTGAGGATGAAAACGGAAATTATATTTCGGGCTCACAGCTTGATGAAAACGGAAACTACAAGGGAACATACGCAGGCAGAAATGCAAAGTATATCAAGGATACGGAAACGGGCGCTGTCCGCAGATATACAGAGGATGCGGTTCTCGGTGAGAACGAAGTCGTCCTCGAAGCGGAATACGGCAATGACCCGAATTCTCCGAACCAGTGGACATATGAAACGATATTCCCGCGCGGATATACCTGGCTTAAGAATGTTGACCGCGACACGGATCCCGAAAATCGCGTTGAAATTGATTTTGCAATAAAGGATTTCAGAAAGAGCCTGATGGACGGAACGGGTCTCCACCTCCATATGACAGTGCTCAATGACAGCAACGTAAAGAACGGTGCAGATGCGGAGATCTCAATTGCGGACGGTTATCCGCCGGATAAGGCAGCAAATAAGGCGATTGACAAATTCAAGTATGTCCTTATAAAGAACGAAGGAAAGAATCTCGACACGACATTCACAACGGTTCTTGAGCCTTACCGCCATAACCGTTATCTTAAGAATTCCGATGAAATTGAGATGCGCGTCGCAGGCGATGTTGCAGAAGGTGCGGATGATGACCACCGCGCAGTACGTGTTGAACACGAGAACGGCAGAGTCGATTATGTTCTCTGGTCAACGAACAATAAGGTAACATATGAGATAACGCTTGATGACAGAAGCACACTCAAGTTCCGCGGCTTCCTCGGTGTATGGACGGTTGCAAACGGCATAAATACCTATAAATATCTCCACGACGGTGATATTCTCGGAGAGGAAACGGGAAAAACGGCATCAATTGAGGGAACTGTTTCCTCGTTCACGGAAGAGCTTGCGTTTGAGAACTTTATTTCGATAACTCCGGATAGCGAAGTTTCCGATGATGTTTTAGCAAATCTTCCCGGAAAATATGTCTTTGTTGACAACGGAGTAGAAAACCGAAGCGGTGCATGGCAGATAAAGAGCGCCGAGCGCAGCGGAAACGATATCAGACTCAATGTCGGTGATGTCACGACGGTTCGCAGATATAAGGATGAATATGATATGGATAAGGGATATATCTATATCATAGAAAAGAATCAGCCTGCAAGAATTCCGCTCACGGAAGCGGAAAACTTCAAGCCGATATTCGATGCAGTAGGTGAGAAGCTTTCGACAACGGCAGGAAGTCAGATAGTAGTCGATATCAAAGCAAGAAGCCCGATAGAGGAAAATGCACCCGCGATAACCTATGAAGCGGCGATGTTGCCGCGCGGAGCAAGCATCGATGCGGAAACAGGCAAAATCGTCTGGAAGCCGACAAGCTCGCAGATAGGAAAGAACCATTTCGCGGTTACTGCAATTGATGAATATGGAAGACAGGAAACAATACATTTCTATGTCGATGTCTACGGTGCAACCACAGGCGGTGGCGGCGGAAGCTCCGGCGCACCCTCGACACCGGGAACAAGCACACCGACCATCCCCGCAACAAAGCCGGAGGATAAGGATGATTCAATGTCCTCCACAGACAATGTAGATAAAACTCCCTCAGTCGGCGATGCCGACGGCTCCCTCGGAGAGGGAGCCGGAAACGTCCGCTTTATTGACCTCGGTGCTCACGATTGGGCGGCTGACGCTATCAATGCTCTTGCAGATGAAGGAATCATAAAGGGAACGAGCGAGAATACATTCTCGCCCGCGGCTAACATAACACGCGCAGACTTCGCAATCCTCCTCGTCCGCGAATTTAAGTTAGCATCCGAGAGCGAAGAAAACTTCGCGGATGTTTCCGCTTCCGACTACTTTGCAAAAGAACTTGCGGTAGCCCGCAACACAGGTGTTGTCAACGGCATCGGTGAGAATAAATTCGCACCGAAGAGCAACATCACCCGTCAGGATATGATGGTAATCGTCTACAGAGCACTTGTGGGAATGAACAAAATCAATGTAGGGGACGGCGTCCTCGACGTCCCGCAAGCTCCCGACTTTGACCAAGTCGCAGACTATGCAAAAGAAGCAGTATCGGCACTTGTCAATGCAAAGCTTGTAAACGGCAAGAACGGTCTTATTGGCCCGCAGGCAATCACAGTACGCGCGAAAGCCGCAGTTCTGATTCAGCGAATCCTCGATTTCGTAAAGTAGGAGAGAAATCTCATTCGGCAGTTGAGATTTCTCGGCTGCGCTCGAAATGACAAGGCTTACACCAACCAATATAAAACAAAAACGGCAATGCATCAGCATTGCCGTTTTTGTTTTATTCATTTTATTGCGATAGCGCGGACGGGCGCACCGTCTGAGTTTTCATATTTGAGCGGAAGCGCCGCAAATGTGAAGAGACCGCTTCCGACCTTGTCGAGATTGCAAAGGTTTTCAATGACGACGATGTTTCCGCTTCGGAAAAGCTTCTTGTGTATTGAGAGAGCCGAATCCGAAATTGGGTCAATTCCGATAACATCAAGGCCGACTCCTTTTTTCTTAGTCTTTATGATATAATCGACGGCATCTTCGCCGAGATAGGGGTAATCACCGAAATATTTTTCATCGTTCCAGAATCTGTCCCATCCGAAATTGAAGAGCAAAAACTCCGCCTTTTCGGCATCCTCGCCGTATCTTGTGATGTGCGAGAGCGGGACGGTGTCACCCTCGCGAAGATCGCGGCAATCAATAATAAGCGCGCTTCCGACGAAGGTCGAGGAGGGAAGCTCATCAAGCATTGCCGCATCCTCAAGAAGATGACCCGGAGTATCCATATGCGTTCCCGTGTGGGAATACATATTGAGCAATGTTTCACGAAAACCGTCATTTTCAAGCGTCGTTGCGGGTGTGAGCTTCGGCTTTTCCGTTCCCGGATAGACGGGCATATTTTCCGAAATAAGATGAGTGAGATCAATGATATTCATATTATAAAACCCTCTTTCAAACTGTTTCTGCGAAAACTATATCACAACGGATTTTTAAAAACAACCCTGATGTTATATAATCTTATATAAATTTTGTATAAGATTATGTATAGCGTTGTTATGTTGAATATGATATAATGTATGCCGAATTATGATATGCAGTCATGCGCGAAGGGAGAAACAAAAATGAAAAAGGATTTATGGAATGCGAATTTAAGCTGGTTCTGGCTCAATGATGAGCAGATTTTCAGATATACTCAGGAGGATTTTGACCGTCAGGCGCAGATGTTGAAGGATAACGGAGTAACCGACGTTGAAAACTTCGGCATAACCCATTTTCGTCTGACGTTTTACCCATACTGGAAGGATATCATCGAGGCTATCCGCAAGGTAGTTATTGCCTGCCATAAGGTCGGGCTTCGGGTTCACGAGCATGCAAGCTCACATCTTACTTTTGCTTTCCTCTCGCCAAACGGATGGAAGCAATTTGAAAATATGCGTGCAACCTACAGCTCAGGCGGACACATAAGCTATGATACATGGAAAAAAATCTTCCCGTTCCTCACAACGGATTTTATGATTGAGGGCAAGGATATAAGAACGTTTTTGCAGATAGACGGCGCAACGGGTGAGCCGGTCGTCAACCGCTATGGCGCATATGCAATGTGCTTCAATAACCCCGATTACCGCGAGATTTATTTCAATCATATGAAGGATGTCTGCAAAACGGGTATTGACGGTATTATGAATGATGATATCCAGTATTTCGGAGAAAATGCCTGCGCTTGTGAACATTGCCGCAAGAAGTTCTTTGAGAAAACGGGCTATACTCTTCCGTCTCCGGAAAACTGGGATAAATTCATAAATAACTATGACGACCCTGTTTTTGTCGCATGGAAAATGTTCAAATTTGAGAGCACGGCGGAGATGTATCGCGATCTCACAAAGCTTTATGAATCAGAGGGCGTTTCGCTTATGCGCTGGAACTATGCTTCAACGGTAGTTCGTGAGAACAACTCCTTCTATTCCTTCGACCGTTGCCTTGATATGTGGGATGTCATAATGCAGGAAAACTGTTTCTCCTCCGTTATGAAGGAATCATACCCCGACTATTTTGCGGAATCCGTCCATCGCTTTGCGGCGGCGGAAAGATATGGCGTTCCTTCAATGTCGCTTTTCTATCCCGACCGTCCCGATAACGTATATTTTGCCTGGGCGCTTTCACGCTCCTGGGGGCAGATGTATACGGGAACGCACGAGGGACACGACATTTCCAATCTTGAAAAGCCTTACCGTGATTTTGAAAAGGAATATGCAAGATATTATAAATTGCCGAAAAAGTATCGCGATCTGAGTTTTTATTTCTCACTCAAGACGCGCGATTGCATCCCCGATCCCCATGAATATTCATATCGCCTTATGGCGGGAATTCAGGGCGCATATTTTTCAAATCTCGGCGTCGATATGGTTATGGAAGACGATAGCGTCGAGGAGCTTTGCCGTCATAAGCTTATTGTCGCTCCGAATGTTTTGGTGCTCGATGATATCGAGCTTGCAAAACTCGGTGAATATGTAAAGCAGGGAGGAATTCTCTTTATAAGCGGAGAGTTTGCGACAAGGCGCTCGGACGTAAGCACAAGATGCGACAAAGAGATTTTCGATGCCCTCGGATGCGCTTTTGCAAAGAATGCGACAACTGATTTCGGAAACGGAAGAATCATACATACAAGTAAGCAGATTCCGACGGAGCTTTTCCAGGAATGGGTATGGGCAGAGCGCCGTCAGGAAATCCCCGAATCGGGAAGTGCGATTCCATCAAAGAGAGAAGCGCAGAGAGAATGCATCAAGGAAATGTTTGCGGATGTAATCGGAAGTCCGAAAGTTTTGGTCAGCTGTGAAAACGAAGATGTTCTTGCAACTGCATTCAAGGTTTCCGATGCGTTAGGCATTCATCTTATGAATCATAAAAACACAGTCTCCAAAACAGAAGGCACTGTCTGGCATTCGGATATCATCAAGGATTTTGCAGAGGGAGCAGAAAAGATTCCGGCGGTTGAATTGTCCGTTGAGCTTTGCGAAGGCTTTGCTCCGAAAACTGTTCGACTTGCAACTCCCGAAATTGCCGACGAAATCGCGCTTTCATTTGAAATTGCGGGCAACCGCATGAAAATCAATGTTCCGGGAGATATCTTCTCGGGATATGCGCTCATTTGCATTGATTGATGAAATTGAAAGTGTAAGATTCTGCATATTTTGTATAAGATTATATATAGATATGTGTTTTTTGCTGTGCTATAATTATCGTGTATAATTGTTACCATTATATTAAGCGATGTGGTGAGCATATGGAAAAAACAATGTATAGAAGAAATGACATAGTGAATTTCTTTGCGGTTGATAAATTTGCTTTTTTCAATGACAGCAGTCAAAATAATTATCCGATGATATATCCGCCGGAGAGACATAATTTCTTCGAGCTTCAGTATGTCAGAAAAGGAAAAAGAACCAACTCTGTCAATGGAGAAAACGTGACTCTCGGAGAAGGGCAGCTTATAATCATTCCGCCGAATGCATCGCATATGCTTGTCGAGCGGACGGATGAGCTTCTGTGCTATGTTATCGGATTTTCCGTTCTTCGCGAAAAAGAGCTTCTTTCGCTTTGCTCACGTCCGATAGATATCAGTGAGGATGACGGAAAGGTGCTCAGTGATTTTTCGTCCGAAGGTGCAATGTGCTTTGTGCCGATTTCGCGCGATGCGACAAATCTGGGTTGTAAAATCCGCGAAGGTGTTTCGCGAGGAAAAATTCAGATGCTCAAAAACCGCTTTGAAATATTCTGCATCAAGTTGATCGAGGCTCAGCTCGGAACTCTTACTGAGGAGGATTTCATCCCGATAAGGCTGTCTGTTGCGGAGAACGTTCTTGAATATCTCAAGGCGCATCTTCCGGAGCGGGTAACGCTTGAACGGATATCGGAGGAGCTTTCACTAAGTGTTCCGTATATCTGCCGCGAATTCAAAAAGAAATACGATTTTGCGATAATGGATTATTTTCTTGATATGAAGATTGAGCGCGCAAAGCAGCTTATCGAAGAAAGCTCGCTCAATTTCACGCAGATAGCGGATTATCTCTCTTTCCGTTCACAAGGGCATTTTTCGGTTACCTTTTCAAAACGAGTGGGAATTTCACCAAGCGAATATTTAAAGCGTATAAAAAGTTCTCAATGAACTTCTATATAAATATCTGATATAATTTGGGAGGAAAATTAAATGAAGAGAATTTTATCAATTATTCTTGCGTGTGCAATGATTGTCGGAATAATGCCGATGAGCTTCGCGGCAGGGGATGGCGACTATAACGAATATATTTTCACTGCCGCATCTCATGGACTGGAAGCAGACAAAACGACATTTATCTCCATGACGACAGCTGATTGTTCGCTTGATGCAACCGTTGTCGGTGATAAGTGGGCATATGTGAATGATTTGAGCGCAAACAAAAGAGATCTTGGATATGAATATATAAGATTACGTCACCTTGTTTCGACGTCTGACCAAAATGCAAGACCTGAGGCGTTCGATGCCGTGGACAACACTAAATTAAGTTCGGGCTTAATACTTGAACTGGTAGTTGATGTTGCCGGCGATGTTGTTCCCAGTATCACATATAAAACATCGTCCTCGGGTATGAGAAACGATGTTTATTTAGTAGAAAAGTCTTCAATAACAAATCCAGCAGGTTGGACGAGCACAACATCAAGAACAAGACGTCAGGCTGTGTTTAATCATGTCGTTGCTCATCCGGAACAGCGCCTTGGCATGATTGATGCATACGGAGAGTCGGTTGAGATAAAAACTGCATCTTTCCGAAGATATGATGTACAACCGGGAAATTATTATCTCGTCATTTTACCAAATGGCGCGTCTGATGGTTGGACAACGGAATATTTGGATTCGAGATATGTTGGTTCTTTGGATTTGAAGTCATTTATGCTTTCTGAAACTCCCGATGCAAAAGAGGCATATTATAATTATGATATATCAACTAATGCACTTTCTTCAACGGCAATAACGGATTTCGGTTCGTTGCAGGAAAGTACGAACGCAACTTCTTCCGGCGTAATTGATAACTTGGAACATCAGTATATAAGTTGGAAGAGCAAGCTTGACAAGAATCCTGCACTCGATGCAAACAAGACGGATGGATTTGAGCTTTACGGAAGAAGCGGTTATGACAATGCACTTGTTCTTGAAGATATCGGTGTTCATACACAATTCAATATCGGAAAAGGAACGTCTGCAACAGAGTGGACGGCAAAAAACTATGAGGGAACAACGATTGCAACCAGACCTCAATATATGCTAAAATTGAACATACCGTATGCAGGGGAATATGAGCTTTCCGTAGTAAATAGATTTACAGCTGATTCAGACACGATAATGAGCTTGAAAAAGACTTCAACACAGGCGAATGGTGCAGATGCAAGTGTATTTGACGAAGGTGTAAAGGTGAAGACATATTTCGGAAAGGCAAATGGCTTCAATTTCACATATAAGTCAACGGGAACCGTAAATAATTTGGCTGCGTTTGCCGAGGTTTACAAAAATTATGAATATCTTGGAATATATGATTCAAATGTACTTGCAACAGATGCCGAAACTCCTGCAAAGACGATGCTCGGAACTGTAACGGCTACTGAACCGGGAGAATATATTCTTGTATTTGATATGTCCTCGCTTGAGAACGAAAAGTGTTGGTTTGTATCAAGAAACAGTGTGTTCCGTCAATTATTCCTTCTTTCGGGAGTAGAGCTGAAGCTTGTTGAAGACACAGAACAAGAAAAAGTACAAGCTGAATACGATTCCATTACAAACGTCAACCCCGGCAATGCAACGGAAAAAGCTCCGGCAAGCACAACATCAAATGTAAAAATCCTCTGCGGAGCAGATAACAGTGTTCTTGACACAGATGATGTCGCAGCAGGCTCCGATATTACATATACCGCTCCCGAAAAAGAGGGATATACCTTCCTCTATTGGGCGCAGGGTATGGGCGAATTCAAGAAGATCGCTTCTTATGATGCAAAGCTTTCCGTCAAAGCTGAAAAAGGTCCTATGTGGCTTACTGCAGTGTATGCGGATAACAACTCGGCAGAGACGGATGTCATCTTCTATAATGCGAACGGAGATGAAATCTCCCGCAGTCAATATAATGAAAACGATGCGATAATGCTTCCTGCGCTTCCGAGCCTTGCAGGCTTTGATACTGCAACGGGCTGGACACTTGATGCGGACGGCGAGACTTATACCGCAGATGATGAAGTCAGGGCAAGCGGAAAGCTTATGCGCTTCGTTGCGGAATATTCGGACGAGCCCTCCGAAAGCTTTGAGATAACGGTAATCGGCGGAACTGCAGATAATGCGACACCGGCATATGGTGAAACGGTAACCGTGACTGCACCCGCTCGCAAGAATAACACGGGAATGCAGCTCTTCAACTACTGGGAGCGCGACGGAGAAATAGTAAGCTTTGATCTTTCTTACAGCTTCAAGGCTTGGAAGGACACGACCGTAACGGCCGTTTATAACGACTATACTCCGGTTGCAAAGACAGTGAGAAAGATTATTCTCGGAACGAGACTTGTCGGTGGAGAAACCGCCGCAGTTGCGGAATTTATCGGAATTTCCGATGTCGTCGAAAAGGGAATCCTTTTCGGAACGGATATCGACAATGCAACTCACAAGATCTCGATGAAAACAGAGGGAGACACCTTCTCCGTAATCGATGACGTAAGCGGTGAAGCAATCGGTTATGCAATCCTTTCAAACGGTAATGTGATATATAGCAAATAAATGCGAAAATTGGGGAAGATTTTTTCTTCCCCTATAATGCACTAAAGGAGGAACTTTTATGAAGAGAATTTTATCGATTGTTCTCGCCCTTGCAATGGTCATTTCGATGCTTCCGACAATGACTCTCTTTGCATCTGCGGCAGAGAACACCATCGTTGACGAATATCTGTTCACGGCTCCGTCGCACGGATATTCGGCATTGACGGCGATGTATAACAGCACAACGCTTGGAACAAATGCCGCTCTTGATTCAACAAAAACAGGAGTTTCGAGCAAATGGGGATTTGTTAACCAGGCGTCGGGATCAACTGTTTCCGCCGATATCAACAATTTCCTGTGGACAATTAATTTAGCTGACGGAACTTCCGCGGATTTTGACGGCACGCAGGCAACTGTCAGAACGGTTGTCTTCGAGATTCAGCCAAGCAAAACGGGAAGCTTTGTCCCGAATATAAGCTTTCTCACCGAGAATTCGGGCGGAAAATATGATGTTCTTTTCTTTGAAGCTCCTGCAAGCACGTGGCAGTGTCCGACGATTGCATGGGGAAACAAGGCTATCAGAAACAACGTAGCTGCAAAGGCGGCAACAACTAAAATAGGCTCATTCGATGCATACGGAAATGGTGAGCTTAAAACAGTAAGCTTTTCTAAGGTTTCGGTTGATGCTTCGAAGAAATATTATCTCGTTCTTCTTCTGAATGGTGCAAATGCAAATATCAAAAAGGATATATACACAACAGCAAACAGATATTTCATAACGCTCAAGCTTCGCTCCTTCTCTCTTTCGGAGCAAGCTATAAGCGAAAAGCCGACCCTTTCGTATAATATTACTCCGGGTGCATACCACGAGGATGCAATAGCAAACTATGCTTCCCGTCAGGCATCCACTGCGGCAACGGCAGGCTCGGAAATTGATAACCTCGAGCTTATGTATGTAAGCTATAAGGAAAAGATTTCCGGCGTTGCTCCGATGCTCGACCCGGCAAAAACGGAAGGCTATGAAATAGTCGGACGTATGCCTATGGATAATGGTCCTTCAATCAAGGATGCAGGCTATGCAACGCAGCTTAAAATTGCAACCGACAGCGCGGGGAATTCTTATGAGAGCGCAGACTATGCGGCACATCCATGGGTTGCGATAAAGCTCAATGTGCCTTATGGCGGCAGATTCAGGCTCTCGGCATCAAATGCATTCACAAAGTCGCATCCGGTGGTCGCGGGTGTTGTTTCGCTCGGAGAACAAAAAAACGGTGCGGTTAAGGGTTCTTTCGATAAAGGTACCGTCGCAAAGGTTTATTTTGGAAACGCAAACTTTGCAATAACAAACAAAGCTTCAAGCGGTGGCGTAACAAATGGCGCACTGTTTGGTGATTTCGTAACCGTTGCCGATGAAGTTGGCTATTATGATGTCAATAACCTCGCAACGAGCGCAGATGCTCCGTATATATCGGATATCGGTTATATTGACGTTCCGAAGGCGGGCGAGTATTATCTCTTCTTTGATATAGACAAGGATGCCATCGCGAAAAATGCGAAGAGCTGGTACAGAAGCTCGACGACATATCAGATGTTCCTTCTTTCGGGAATCACTCTCACTCCCGTTGATGAGACGAAGCCCGCGTATACGCGCCTTGACCTCAACGGCACACACACGATAGGCAAGGATAAGACAGCTCCTTCAACATGGAATACATATGGATTTGATATTGTTGCGGGAAAGACGACGACGGGTATCTCGCGCAAGAGCTCGGTTACACTTGCAAACGGTATGGCTCTTCCGTATCAGCAGATTCAGATTGCGGGTGACCCGTGGCAGACAAGGCCTGATTCGCAGGAAGCAATGTTTACCATCAGGAAGAATTTCTCCGCGGCGGGCTACTATGCAATTGAAATGCTTGGCTATAAGTGGTCTGCAGGCTCCGATTTTGCAGTCTATGTAAATGGCGAGTATGCAGGTGACTATAATTTCTTCGAAACGGGTGCTGCTCTCTCAGTCGGAGAAAAGAAAAAGCTCAATACTCTTTATATACCGGCAGGTGATGTCGAAATCTCCTTCCGCACAAGAGTAAAGCATTATGCAACACCGAACTTTGTTCCGATATGGATGGAATTCACTCCTGTTGAAAGCAAGCCCGAAGTTGAAAAGGTTGAAGTTTCGGGAAGCGAAAAGCTCACGGTCGGAAGAGCTGAAAGTGTTGCGGCGAAGGTCAAGATGTCTGATGGTTCATACCGCGGCTTCGGGCTTTCTGATAATGCTTCGGAAGATGTGAAGAATACCGTTTCGGTTATTATCGAAGATGAAAACATCGCAACCGTTTCGGATTTGAAGTATGCTCAGCCTGAAAGCGAGAACGATATTGCATTCACGGTAAACGCGAAGACAGTCGGAGATACAAACATTAAAATTACCGTCAACACCGACGGAAATGAACCGTACACAGAAACGGTTCCGATTAAGATATATCCGGTTCCGGAGCTTCAGACCGTCAAGGTTTTCGTTGATAAAGAAACCATTCCTGCAACGAGAACTGCGCAGGTTTCTTATGAGCTTATAAGCAATCTCGAAAGCGAGTGGACAGAGGAAACCGAAATTTCGTTCGCAAGCTACGATGAAAGCATCGCAACCGTTGATAAGACAACGGGTGTTGTGACAGGCGTATCTAAGGGTACTGCAAAGATAACGGTGACTGCAATTTCAGAAGGCAAGCAGGTCATCGGAGGTATTGATATTGAAATTGAAGCTGCTCCTGTGCTTGAAAGCATCACACTTTCGGCAGATAAATCCGTTCTTCTTCCCGGAGATACCGCGCAGATTACCGTTGAGGGTATGATGAATGACGGAATAGCTGCTGATATGAGCGGTTATACAGTATCATATAAGAGCTCAAACATTGCTGCAGCAACGGTTGATAAGGCAACAGGCGAAGTTGCAACCATTGCGGCAGGTATGACCGTCATAACAGCAGAGGCTGAAAACGAAGACGGTGCAAAAATATCAGGAAAGCTTACACTCAATGTTTATGAAACCTTCCCGACTATTTCGGTAGATTTCTCGCAGAGTGAATATAATGGTGCTGACGGCTCGGGTAATCGCCCTGCTCCGACAAAAACACCGGGGTATACGCTGGTGCGCGAAGAATCAGACACAACAATGTGGCGTCTCGGCGCTTGCTCAAACACAGGCTTTAAGGCGGCATATATGTGGTTGCGCGGCGGTATGTGGCCGGCAACTCCGAAAATCACAAACAATGCAATCACGATTCTTGTTGACATTCCCTATGAACACGATTTCAATTTAAAGGTTCATGGCGGTGTATGGAATTTGGGAGGAAAGTTCTCTGTATTCGTTGATGATATGTATGCAGGTGACTACAACTGCTATGACCCGTCGGTTACGGCTATGTTCGATAACGGTGAGCAGTCTCTTAACACATTGCATCTCGAGAAGGGTGAACACAAGATATCCTTCAGAGCCCGTGAAAAGCATTATTCCGCAGGTGCAATTCTTGTTGTAGGAACAATAAGCTTTGACCCGGTTGCAGAATCGGGAACGGTTTATGAAAAGATTGCATATGAGCTTCCCGAAGAGATAGCAGTCGGTGAAACGGTGCAGGGTGCAGTTTATGCTGCCATGACAGACGGCTCGGCTCTTCACTTCGGTATAAACAACGACGGAAGCGCAGATACTGCAAATTCAGCATCAGTAAGCTCGATGACCTCCGATGTTCTTGGAGTTTCGGGATTTGCGGCCTACACTATGGGCAAAACCGGAAAGCTTCCCTTCACGCTTACCGGAAAGGCTGAAGGCGAGGCTGAGATTTCGCTTTCCGTAACCGTTGGCGGTACGGAAACAACCGAAACGGTCAAGATAAAAGTAGTGAATGACCCAATTGCTTCGGTCACTGCAAAGACCGTTGCAGATGAAGTGTTCCTTGGAGATATTGCGCTTCTTGAAGGTGAAGTAAAGCTTCAAAGCGGCAGAGTTATCAGTGAAGAAAACGCACCGATAACATATTCTTCTTCCGATGAAAGCGTCGCAACCGTATCCGGCAACGCAATAACAACTCTCGCTGTAGGAAAGACGACTATCACAGCAACTGCGACCTTTAACGGAGAAACAAAGAGCACGAGCTTCGAGGTCGAGGTTCTTCCCGAGGGAATGACGGATATAACGGCGACAAGCGGCGGAAGCCCGAGAATACGCCTTACAGACGATGCAACAGACAGATATCCGCTTTATGTTTCCGCAAAAACAAATCTCGGCAACGATATTGATCTTACGGATGCAGAGGTAACAGCTGCAGCACTCACTCCGGAATTTGCAAAAATAGCATATGAGCAGTATCCGGATGAAAACGGTGAATGGGCAAACTATATTGAGCCTGTTGCAGACGGAACTGCCCGATTTGAGGTAACAGTCAAGGTTGACGGACGTATTCGCACAAAGGTCATTGAGCTTCCTGTTGTTACGGCAAAGACTGAAGCAAGCTATATGACAGCTGAAAAGCAGGAAATTGCAAGAGAGAATATCAAAAAATATGATTGGGCAAAGAGCTCTGCCGAGACATACATAAAAAATGCCGATAAGTATGTTGACAAGCTCGATGAGATTTATTCGCTCATTGCATCTCAGGAGGTTCCGAGAAGCTTCTCCGTAGGTGCAGAAAAAGACCCGAATATGTACACTTGCCGCTACTGTGGAGAGAATCTCCAGGAGAAGTATGGTAACTATCCGTGGGTACATAATTCAATAACCAGACCGTGGAAGATTCAGTGCCCCGAATGTGACAGATATTTCCCGTCCAACGATTTCGAAAGCTTCTATAAGCTCGGTCTTAATGAATACGGCGAATTTATATATCAGGATGCCCTTGATGCTCACCACAGCCTCATTCACCACGGTGATGCAGAGCTTGAATGTGACTGCGTTGCTCCGACAACTAAAGGAACAGCGGAATGGAAGGAGTATTACGGCTACGGTGCAGAGGGCGGATATCTTGTAAATAAGCTATATTCCAACCTTGAAAACGTTGACACAATCAACTGCGGTCAGGGGCTCCGTCCGGGTGAGACAACAGCTACCTGGGGAGTTGATGACGGCTACGGATATGTCCCGTATGATGAAAACGGCAAGGCATATCTGTCCGGAACCGTTGTGGAAAGACACCTCTATATCGCGGAATTTATGCATTATGGCGTATTCCAGACAAAGGCGGGAGACAACGGCGGTGTTCTTACAAATGCAATCACAAACTGTGCTTATGCATATTACTTTACCGGCGATAAGAAATACGGACGTGTAGCAGCAATCCTCCTTGACCGAGTTGCGGATTTCTATCGTGACTACGATATCAAGGCATTTGGAAATGATGTCTGGAACTCCGATGGCGGTTCGAACCAGGGCAAGCGTCTCGGCTGCATCTGGGAATGCTCAATTCTCACAAACGAGGTTCCTGCATATGATATGGTATATGATATGTATGAGGATTCTCAGGTTATCGATTATATAGCAAAGAACAATACAAGCAGATATTCAAAGCAGACAGCAGCGCAGATTCGCCAGAATGTCGAAGATAACTTTATACGCGGAGTCCTTGATGAAGTATACAACAGAAAGATTCACGGTAACTTCGGTATGTCACAGCGAAATGTGGCTATGGCGGCGGTAATTCTTGATTCCTTCCCGGAAACAGGAGAATGGCTTGATTATCTCTTTGCCCCCGGCTGGACAACAGATGTTCCTGTCGTAGGCGGAGGAATAAACGAAGTTCTCATTGAGAAAATATGTGCCGACGGTCATAGCAACGAAGCTTCTGACTACGGACTTCTCTGGCTCAGCGGTGTAAGCCTTGTCAACAATGTTTTGAACGGATATGATAAGTACAAAAAAGAAAACCTCTCTGAAAATCCGAAATATCAGCAGATGTTCCTCGCACTTATGCCGCTCCGTGCTGCAAACAGCTATTCTCCGCAGATAGGAGACGGCGGAAACACCGCAGATATTTCTCACTGGGCTAATGCAGGTCATATGAAGACGGCTTACACACAGACTAAGGATCCCGTTTTCGCACAGTATCTCTATATGCTTAACGGAAATTCTGTTGAAGACCTCAAGTATGATATGTATACAAAGAATCCTGAGAGCCTTGCAAACGAGATTCAGGCAATTATTGATGAATACGGCGAGATTGAACTTGACTCGGATATTCAGACGGGATTTGGCTACTCCATTCTCCGTGACGGTCACCGATTTGAGGATAATGTGACGAGTGCAACGAGCAGTGAAACAACAAGAAATGTCTGGATGTATTTTGGCTCAAATGGTGTCAGCCACGCTCATCTTGACAGCCTCAATATTGGTATGACGGCATTCGGCCTCAATATACTTCCCGATCTCGGTTATCCGGAGCAGACGGGAAATGACCCGAACAGAATTCAGTGGGTAAGAAATACTCTTTCACACAACACGGTTGTTGTCAACGGTGAAAAGCAGGAGGAGAATTCTGAAATCCGCGGTAAAGTAAAGCACTATGATGATGCAGATAAGGTTCAGGTAATAGATGTTGACACAAGCTATGTCTATGATGAAGCTGAGGCGTATCGCAGAAGTGTTGTAATGATCAATGTGGATGATGAAAATTCATATTATGTTGATCTGTTCAGAGTCCTTGGAGGAAACAGCCATATCTACAGTTTCCATGCACAGAGCAACGAAATCTCTGAAACAGAAGGGATAGAAACAGTAAAGCAGGCAGATGAAGCAGGCAACTATGTCGGAACATACGCAGGCAAGGATACAAAATACGGACAGGATCCCAAAACCGCAAATTCATGGGATTATGAGACCGAATATCCGATAGGATTTACCTGGCTTGAAAATGTTGACCGTGATGAAAATCCCGAAGACAAGTTTGAGATTGACTTTGCAATCACTGACTTCAATAAGACAGTCAAGGATTCGAAGAATATCCATCTCCGCATGACTATGCTCAACGGAACAAACGTGGCAGAAGGTGCAGATGTTAATGTAGCAATAACCGATGGTTATGCACCGAGAGTTGCTGCAAATAAAAACATCGACAAGCTCAAATATGTCCTCATTGAAAATGAGAACAAAAACGAAGAGCTTGATACTGTATTCACAACGGTCCTTGAACCGTATAAGGGAAATCGTATCTTAAAGTCGGCGGATGAGCTTGCAATGACAGCAACGGACGGCAAGGAAAAGAAGAACGATGCTGCCCGTGCAGTAAGAGTAGAGCTTGCTGACGGAAGAGTTGACTATGTCTTCTATGCAACAAATAATAACGTTACTTATACAGTAACAGATGGCGATACAGAAATTGCTTTCCGTGGTTTTGTGGGAGTTTATACTGTTGAAAACGGCGTGAATACATATAAATATGTTCTCGACGGTGATATCATCGGAGAGGCAACGGGCGAGAAGCCTGCGATTGTTGGAACAGTTATAGATTTCACGAAGGAGCTTGCTTCTTCAAATGTTATTGAGCTTTCAACAGAAGAGCCTCTGACAGATGCAGAGCTTTCAGATCTCGCAAATCGCGTTGTTATTATCGACAACGAAGAGGGAATGCGTGACGGCGCGTATAAGATTGTATCGGCAGAGAGAAGTGGCGACAATATCCTTCTCAATCTCGGAAGAACAACTCTTATAAGAAAGTATGTCGATATGTATCAGCCTGAACTTGGCTATGTCTATACAATAGCGGCAGGTCAGGAAGCGATAATTCCGCTTTCGGTAAGTGATGATAATGCACCTGTATTTGATACAGTTCCGAACGGTCTTTCAACAAGCGCGGGAAGCGCAATAACTGTAAAGCTCAATGCATCAAGCGAGCTTGAGGACGTAACGGTCACATACAGTGGAGAGAAGATACCTCGTGGTGCAACTCTTGATGAGACGACAGGTGTGATTGTATGGAAGCCAACATCAAGTCAGGTCGGAAATAACCATTTTGCAGTGACTGCAACAGACTCTCACGGACGTGAATCCACAATTCACTTCATAGTTACGGTTTACGGTTCAACCACCGGCGGCGGTGGCGGCGGAGCAGGACCACCGAGCGCACCGTCCACACCGACAGACAAACCGACGATCCCGGCAACTCCGGGTGCAGATGACAAGGACGATGTCCCGCAGACACCGGGAACAACAACTCCGACAACACCGACAACGCCGGATGTTGATTCAAACGTCCGCTTCATCGACCTCGGAAATCATGCCTGGGCGGCAGACGCTATCAATGCTCTTGCAGATGAAGGAATCATCAAGGGAACAAGCGAGAATACGTTCTCACCCGCAGCTAACATCACGCGCGCAGACTTCGCAATACTTCTTGTCCGCGCATTTAAGTTAGCTTCTGAGAGTGAAGAAAACTTCGCGGATGTTTCATCTTCCGATTACTTCGCAAAGGAGCTTGCGATAGCTCGCAACACAGGTCTTGTCAACGGCATCGGTGAGAACAAATTCGCACCGAGAAACAATATCACCCGTCAGGATATGATGGTTATAGTTTACAGAGCACTTGTGGGAATGAACAAACTCAATGTAGGGGACGGCGTCCTCGACGTCCCGCAGGCAAGCGATTATGACAAGGTAGCCGACTATGCAAAAGACTCAGTAGCAGCACTTGTCAATGCAAAGCTTGTAAACGGTAAAAACGCTCTCATCTACCCGACGGCAAACACCACACGCGCCGAAGTCGCAGTATTGATTCAAAGAATCCTCGATTTCGTAAAATAATGAAAAAATCCTTGTCAGCAATTTGCTGACAAGGATTTTTGCTTATTTGCAAAGATTATCTGACAAATAAAGAAGCGAGACCCGAAAGCCATTTCTTTATGAAACTGACCCCGGCAAAATCAAAGATCACCTCGTTTTTCTCGCCGTCATCGGGAATGCTGGCCGTGATTGTCTGCGGGGCTTGCGAGCCATATCGCCAGCTCCATTCGTCATCTTCCGTAACGGTATATTTGCCGATCGCGATGTCCTTTACCGTTGCGCTGTTGTTGCCGATGATCGAAACCTCGAGCGGCTTGAAGGAGGAAGACTCTGCGCTTGAGACAGTGAAAACGAAGCTGTCATTTTCCTTCTTGCAGCCGCGCACGGTGATAATGAGGTCAGAAGCCGCCTCACCGATGGGAGTTTTCTCGAATTTTGCGAGATAGACCGTGTCGCATGTTACGGGGGCGAGCTCCGGCGTCCAGCCGAGAAACTCATAGTTTTCCTTTGTCGGGGCTTTGAGTGTTATCGCATCCTCAACCGTATACTTTGTCGGGTTGCCGGGGTCATTGCCGCCGTTAAGATTATAGGTGATGTTATATTCAATCGCCGTCCACTTCGCGGTGAGGGTAGTATGAGCGGTCGGGGTAAGCGAGCTGCCCGCATCTCCTTTTTTGTGTTTCCGTCATACCAACCGTCAAAGGTATAGCCCTCGCGCGTTGCATTCGGAAGGGTTGTCGAACCTAAATTCCAGTTTGCAGTCATAGTGAAGGTGTCAAGAGTTTCATCTGTAAGTTTGTCGATATCCGCCTGCTGGTCTGTGAATGTATCTCCGTTTTCACCCGTCCAGTCTTTAAATGATGCTTTAACATCAACATAGCTTTTTTCTGTCGTTCCGCCGTTGCCGTTAAAGGTTACTCTGTGAGAACGGGTGAATCCGTTCTTGTTGAGGGTTTGAGGCGTTCCCCACTCAAACTCCTGAGAGGCTGTACTTCCGCCTGTCGCACCACCGCCTGCGAATTCAATGGTGTATATTGAAACAAAATAAAGATTATAAACTTTGTTATTATAATCATTATTTATATATTTGTAAGATTCCTGAGTAACTTTTTCTATATCTATCTGATCCGCTTCGTAACTTGAACCTCTGCTTGCGAAGGCTTCGTAGGTTGTATACTTGGGGGTGTTATTGATATAGACATTGACAGTTCTGTAATCATAAGAATTTGATGCATATCTTTTTTGCCTTATTAAAACCAGGTTCTCTCTTATGAGCGTTCGGTCTATTGCCTCAACATAAACTTTGCGTGTTCCGGATTCTCCTTTAAGAAAAACCCAAACGGATTATCTCCATTATTTACTTTTACGTTTTCTCCTCTGACATAAAACCAGTGGTCGTTCATATCTGCGTGATCTTTGTCAAACTGAAATTGAACCTCATCTTTAAATATGCTGGTCGGAACAGGTAACCCGGATTGCTGAAGAGGTGTAATATTGCTGATTTCACCCGGAGCGTTGACATTGCGGTATAAATAAAATGTTGCTTTGTTCGAAGCATTATTTTCTTTTAGCGCTGCTCTTCCATCCCAAACTAATTGAAAACCGGATGGCTTATTGTTTGAGTTCCATGCCGATGCAAACATCCCCGCGCTCATTGCGATGACGAGCGTGAGCGCGATTATTGCCCTCATGATCCTTCTTTTCATAATTTTTAAATCCCTTCTGTTGCCTATATATACATATAAATTATACATCTTAATTTTGCTTGATGTCAACCAAAAGGAAATATCGGCTCGACAAACGATGAAAAAAGGTATATACTGTAAAATGAAATTAAAGTTTTGAGGAGAAAAGAGAAATGATAAAAGCAGGTCTTGTCGGTTGCGGGAAAATAAGTTCATCGCAGATTGCGGCGATAGAGGCGAGCCCCGATGCGAAAATAACCGCTGTGTGCGATACGTCCGAAGAGCGCCTTGCGGCAATTTGTGAAAAGACGGGCGCAGTCGGGTATACAGACTATAAAGAGCTTCTCGATAAGGAGGATATTGATCTTGCGATAATCTCGCTTCCTCATTTTCTCCATGGAGAAGCAACTTGCTATGCCGCAGAGCGGGGGATAGACATTTTCCTCGAAAAGCCGATGGGAATCTCCGTCGCCGATTGCGAGAAGATGATAGAAACCTGCAAAAGATGCGGTGTTATGCTTTGGGTAGGCCATCCGCATCGCTATGTCGATGCTTACCGCCGTGCAAAAGAAATTGCGGATTCGGGAGAGCTTGGCGAGCCCGTCTGCTTCTCTGAGACTCGCAACGTCAATTATTTTGCTGATTCGAGGCCGCGCTGGTTCCTGAAAAAGGAGCTTTCGGGCGGCGGAATAATGATAAACCTCGGTGCGCATTGCCTCGATAAGATGAAATATTTCTTCGATTCGGAGATCGAGTCGATCAGCGGGAATGTCCATATCCGCGAAGGCTTTGATGTCGAGGACAGCGTTCAGGCATTCGTGCGAATGAAAAACGGAGGATACGGAACGGTAAACCTCGTCGGAACGACAGCCGCGCATATGAACCCGACCGTTCTTTATCTCACAAAGGGCGAGATAAGAATAAGCACGAGCGGCGCAGTCGAATATTGCGGGGAGGACGGCGTTTTCAAAAAGGAAGAGCATTCGGGCTCGGGTATGAAAAATCAGCTTGAGGATGTTATCCGCGTTATGCAGACGCCCGATAAAAAGCCTGTCGTCACGGGTGAATACGGGCTTGATATCATCCGCGCGATAAAGACTCTATATGGCGAAATATAAAAGCAAAAAAGAAACCGTGTGGCATTTTGCCACACGGTTTCAGCGTGTCGATAAACTTATCGACACGCTGAGAGATTGTCCAAAAGGGTGCAAGATTATTCAAACCGAACCCGAAGTAGTACGTTGGTACGTCGAGAGGTGAGGTTTGAACAAAACAAGCGGAAAACGCCTTGAAAT
>JAZSHZ010000112.1:0-14679 GCA_045533555.1 Eubacteriales bacterium | reverse complement strand
CATCCGATTGTGTCGGCGGGATGGTCGGTGTTGTCGGTATTGACGGTGCGGGTACTCCGTAAACGTCGCCTGCGCCTGGGGTCGAACCATAGACCGAGACAACGAAGTGGATGGTTGCCTGTCTTCCCGATTCGTCGATTGCCGTTATCGCGAAGTGGTTATCGCCTATCTGCGAGCTTGTCGGCTTCCAGTTTACCGTTGCCGTCTGCGGATCGAAGCTTGCTCCGCGCGGAAGCATTTCTTCCTTATAGGTTATTGCTTCATCAAGCGGGCTATAAGCATTGATGCGGACGGAGATGTTGCTTCCCGCGCTCGTTGAGAGGCCTTCGGGAACCGCATCAAACTCAGGTGCATTGTCTTCGAGATATGAGAGCGGAACTCTTGCCGACTGACCTTCCGCGATCGTGTAGTTATATCCCTGCTCGGGAGCGAGCGGATCGATATATCCTCTGATTGAGGTTACGAGACCGACATCGAAGACGATATTTCCGTCATCGCGACGGACGCCCTTGATTTCATAGCTTCCGCTTCTTCCCTTTGCGCCGTTATCGATGATGAGATATCTGCCCTCAAGGTCATTGAGGATTTCATCCGAAACCGGATCATTCGGAACGATTGTGATTTCATTTGTGAAATCCGGATTGATTCCGAGGTCACCAATTTCCTTCGTGAAGCTTCTGACAACGCCCTTGACCTCGAATTGCTTGTTCGTTGCCTCGCCGAGGATATCGCCGTCGCTTAAGTATTTATAGGAATTCTTGCCGTTCTGAACTGTCCAGACACCGACGAAACCGCGGAACTGAAGCTTAGCTCCGTCTTCCATTTCGATTTCATAGGTTACCGTGTTGTTCGTTGCATAGAGGACATAGTCAATTCTTCCGTCAACGTGCTTTACCTTGACTGCGCGAGCGGAATCCGAAGAAAGGGGTCTTCCCGCAGCAACGGTCATTTCAAGCTCATCGACCGATTCAAGATATCTCTCATGGCGATACGGCTCAAAGACGGTTGTGAACGTCGTGTCGAGCTTTCCGCTCTCGGGTCCTTCGTTGCGGACGAGGAGATATTTGAATTTATCAATTGCCTTATTCTCAGCCTTGCGCGGCGGGTAGCCGTCAACGATCGAGACATCAACCTTTGCGCCCTTTTCCATATTCGAGCCATTGAGCATCGTCATATAGAGGTTGAGGCCTGAGCTGTCGCGCAGGTATTTTCTGAAGTCGGTAATCTTGAAGTTTGCTTCAAGCTTTTCTGTCGGGTTATTATAGCGGTCGACGTTTTCAAGCCAGGTATATCCCCTCGGATAGACCGTTTCATAGCTCCATTCGGGCGGTGAATTCGGGTCCTGACCGAACGGAACGTCCGGTCCTGCATACGATCCGACGTAGTTGCCGTTTTCATCGACCTGCGGTGTGCATTCACCGAAGCCCTTGACCTCCGTGATCTCATTGGACTGAGCATGGAACGAATAGAGGTGGCTCCATCCGCCGAGGATTCTGAAGAAGTCTATCGCATAGGAATTTTCATCGTCTACCTTGATATAGACGAGGCTTCGTCTGTAGGAATCCGTCTGCTTATAGATCGGAGCGGACTCAACGTCCATAACGCCGACAGAGCCTGCATCCTCAAAATGGAGGAGCTTGCCGCGGTATTCATTATCCTTTGACTGCGCCTTGCGGTCAACCATAACGGTGTTATGCGAGAGAGTCGTTCCTACCCACTGGAGACGGTTCGGCTGAGTTGACGTCTGCTCGGGGTATGCAAGCTCAGGCATGAAGTTGAGACCGAATGCCGTCATGCCGAGATTCATTGCATCGGAATGGCCGTGGGAGTTACTTGAACCCCACCACAACCAGACATTACGTCTTGTGTCAACCGCGGTCGGTGTCGTAACGTTCGTGTAGTCATCACCGTCGTGGAGGACGCCGAATGCGAAGGTCGTCATCGCGTGGCTCTTCGGCTTGAAGGTTCCATAGGTATCGATGACCTCCTGAACCTCTTTTTCAAGTCTGTTCGGGTCTGAATCGGTTTCACCGTAGTGGAGACCCTTTGACTTGTTGCCGTTGAGCATATAGAGCATCTGTGCAAATACGGGATCTTTGAGGTTCTTCCATGCATTCATCGCAACCTCGGTGCTCAACCAATGATCTTTTGTTGCCGTCGAGCTTGAGTCACCGACGTTCGGCGTATAGACGCCTGCCGACATTTCGATATTTGAATAAAGCATTCTGACGAACTTCGGATGGTTATAGAAGTTTGCCGCCTGATATTTCTTATAGTCCTCAAGGTTTTCATTGAGGGAGATGAGGTTTCCGATCCAGATGGTGTTATACGATGATCCTTCATCGCCCTGACCGTCTGCATCGACCTCGTTGACAAGATGCTCATAGATGCCGCCGCCGAGAGAAGGAGGTGCACTTGCGTGGCCTGCCGCCATGAGGTAGTCGAGCCAGTATTTCGTTTCGGGCATACTGTCGAGAATAACAGCACCGCGGGCATTGACGTTCTGCGGATAACCGAAGTTACCGTAGAGATCGCAGGTGACGAGAGAATCGAGCATATTTCTGACCATTCCGTCTTCAATATTCTGTCTTATCTGGTTACCTGTTTCCTTTGCATAGTGCATCTTGATGGTCTTTGTCTTTTCGTTTATGAAGTTTATAACGAACGGATCGTCATAGAGGTCATAAACCATATCGTATGCGGAGAGCAATGTTGAGGACTGTCCGCAGTCCCAGATACGGCCGACGATATTACCTCTCTGCGCTCCGCCGTGGGAGTTCTGGACAAGCGCGCCATACTGACCGATGTCATAGTCGGAATAGAAGTCTGCAACGCGGTCGAGGAGGATTGCAGCCATATAGCCGTATTTCTTCTCACCCGTGTAGTAATATGCATTCGAGCCGCGCTTGATTGCCTCAAGGATGACGCCGCCGTTTGCATCGCTCATCTTACGCCATACACCGCTGTGCATATATTCCGCGATATATGTGTGGCGCTCGTTTACGCCGTTGTCATATGCATAAGGTGTTCCGTCCGGCTTTCTCGGGATATAACCCATACCGTCGTCAACGCCCCACGTTGCCGTTGTTTCGCCGTCACGGAGACCGCGTTTTCCGTTGAGAGTTGCGACGTTTTCGAGGTTATCGTAGAGAGTGTTCGTGAGGTAGCCGCCCGGAGCGCCGTAGCCATAGTATTCGAGCCATTCGCGCGTGAATTCATCCGTCGGGGATACGCAATCGCATTCTGCATCCTTGTCGCCGTGGTGAATCATTCTGTGGTGAGCCTCAAGTGCGCGGATTCTGTTGAACTCGCGGTATTCATCGAGACCGAGCTCATAGAACTTTCCGAAGTCATTCGTCGGGAATGCGCGCTGGCAGGCAGGACACATTATCTTCCACGGACGAGTGAACGGAGTGTGCTTCCAGGGGTTGCCGCCGAATTCGTTGAGGAGGTCAACTCCGCAGTAGCGGCAGATGAGAGCATCGGGGTCGGAGTTCGAGCCGACGTGAGTTCCTCGCGGAATGCCCTCGGACGGAATCATCATATAGATCTCATCGAGGTGAGCATAATATTTCTCTGCAGCATCAAACTGACCGTCCGCAGTCTTCTTGACCCAATCGAATTTATCGTAGTTCGCGCGGACCGCTGCAGTTTCTTCAGGTGTATAGAAGCTTGCCTGTGTCTTTGCGCAGAGAACCGGAAGAGCTGCCTCGACCGTTCTGATTCTGCCGTCAAGCTTGACGGTGACGCGGAAGATCGCTTCGCTTCCAAGCTCGGGGTCTGCATAAACGGGAGTGATGATTCCCATTTCATCAACTGTTGCAAATTCGGGAGTGAGCGCCTCTGCTGTTACTTCCGCACCGGTCATATCAAGCTCATTGCCCTCGTTGCTTATTGCCTGAACATACATCGGGACGAGATAGTCCTCGACGTTTACATCCGCCTTATCCGTCCAGCGGATTCTCGGGCTTCCGCCCGCGGTTACGATGATATCCGTCATACCCTCGGGGAGAACGTTGACGGTGAAATAACCCGTGACCGTCTTTCCGTTGAAGGAGGTTTCAACCTTGATTTTTGCTTCACCGACGGAGTGCGCCGTGAGCATATCGCCTTCTACCGTAGCAATTTCGGGGTTTTCGGATGTATAGACGTTGGTTGTCGAATCGTTGTTGATGATTCTTCCGCTCTCGAGCTTCGTCTCGGGGATGATGACGGTCGAATCGCCGACGAAGACCTCTTCTGCCTCCGTCGTTGCCGTTGTTTCGCTGATATCGTCCTTCTGGACAAGGATTGTCGCGCTCTTTGAAGCAGTCTTGCCGCCGACGTTTGCCGTGAAGGTGAAGGTTGCTTCTCCTGCCTCGGTTGCCGTTACGGTATAATCGTTGCTTCCCGTGTCGCCTATGATATAGGGGATGAAATCGGAAAACTCGATTCCCTTTCCATCGACATTGACACTGATTGTGTTCTCCGTGTCTTCCTTGCCTTCATTTGTGACACCGAAGTGGTATGCACTGCCGTCGTTCATTCTCGTGATTGCAGTTCCGAAGAACTTCTCGCCGACTGCCATAATCTCCGGAACATCACCGATTTCAACATCGGAAAGCTCAATCGTTCCTTCGACGGGCTGAAGCTTCAATGTGTTGAGCATGAGATACGGTGTCGAGTAGTCCGTCCATCTGACGCGGAATGAGATTTCGTGGTTTCCTTCGGTGAGGTGGACCGTGTTGAGCTGAGTCGTTTCGCCGATTCTCCAGCTTTCACCCTCTGCATAGCAGTTATAGTCACCGAGATATTTATCATCTGCGAAGAGAGAATACTTACCGCCGCAGTAGTTCATACCTCCGTCAAACGTTATCTGATAGTCGCTTTCAAACGGAACATAGACCTCAATCGTGAGCATACATCCCTTGCCCGCCGTTGCGACCGGCCAGAGTCTTCCGCTTGTTCCGCGCGTTGCAACGCGGAGAAGCTTCTTCTTGATTTCGGGATATGTGTCCTTACGATAGTTGCTCGTCGCGCTCTTTTCTTCGATAATCGTATATCCCGGTGTGGAAAGTGGCGGATATACATTTGCATTCGTTTCCGTGAGCTTGAAGTCGATTACCGTTGCGGGGATATCCTCATAGATTTCAATCTGAAGCGTTGTCGATACTTCGATTCCGCGCTCATTCTTCGTTCTGATGAGAAGCATCGCTTTTCCGAGCGCAACAGCCGTTACGACGCCATCTTCCGTTACTTCGAGTATCTCGGGGTTGAGGCTTTCGTAGATGAAGCTGTAGCTTGAAATATCAGTTTCGAGGCCATCGCTCATCGCGCCCTCGATCGAGATTCCCGTTGAACTGTCGAGAATGAGCTTCGGGCGCTTTGCCGTTGCCGTTATCGACGAGAGAACGGGTGCTTCCGTTATGATGACTGTGACTGCGCCGGATGCGACCGCGCCGTATTTTGCCGAGACCGTTGCGGTGATTTCCGCATCGCCCTCGCTAACGCCCGTGATGACGCCGTTTGCGTCAACCGTTGCGATGCTTTCATCCGAGCTCTTATATTCTACCTTATAATCGTCCTTATAGGGTGAGCCGTCCTCGCGGGTGAGAGTGAGGCTGATGTTAGCCGTTCTCGTTGCGGGGATTTCAAATTTATCGAGCTTTGCCTCGACGAGGTTGAGTCTCGGTGCGGGAGCAAACTCAAGCTCCTTATCAACAGAGAATTCCTTTCCGAGAATCTTGCCTGAAATTGTGAGCGTGACTTTGCCATCCTCATCGGAATAGAGAGTTCCTGCAAATGCACCGTCACCCTCAGAGAAGAGTCCGTTTGCCGTCGTTGTCGTTGTCGAGAAGAAAGCAGGTGTCCACGTTGCATTGTCCGAGGTCTTGATATTCAAGAAGTTCTCGGTATCCTTCTTTGCGCAGACATTATATTTCTCTGTCGCATAGTCGCTGACGATACCGTTGATATAGCGGATGCTTCCGTCGGTCATCTTCGCATAGACTCTGAGGTTTATGTCTGCCCCTGCGACAAGCTTATCATCGGTTTCAACCGCGATCTCCGCGAGCTCCGCATCGACTTCGACCGGCTCGAGAGTTACGGATGAGATGATGCCGACATATCTGTTGTTCTCCACCGGCTCTGCGAGGTTGATTCGGATCTGCGCAACACTGTTGCCGTCCGCATCAAGCTCAGGAGTGATATAGACCGTGTTGAAGGTCATCTCTTCGCCGATTGTCGCCGTCTTTGCAGCTTCGTCATAGGAATCATAAGTTCCCGCGAACTGCTCGTCGACATAGACGAAGTATCTGCCGCCCGTTGCAAGCTTACCGCCCGTGAACTTAACGCGGTAGTAGCCTTCATAGACATCCTTGACCTTGATGGCAAGGATGGATTTCTTTGCATTGATGTTGTTGTTTGTCGATGTGTTTCCGAACATCCACCAGGGATTCTTGTTCGAGCTTGTTCCGTTGAGAGAAAGCTGAAGCATATTGTCATATGCCGTGTGGGTGAATTTCGTCGTTCTCGAAGCGGAACTGTCGACATAGCCCGTGCCGTCCGCTATTACCCATTCTGCGGGAGCGGCATCGAGGTTTGTCATATTCGTCTTGTTATAGTTGAGAGTTACCGTTTTTCTTACCGGGGGAGCTTCCGCCGTTATCTTCTTCTCGCCCGAGAATTCAACACCGTTGATTTTACCCGAAACGGTTATTGCATATTCTCCCGCCTCTTCTGCACGGAATGTTCCGCGGACAATTCCGTCCGCATCCGTGAAGATCTCCGTTCCCGATGTAAAGTCGGGAGTGAAGGTGACGCCTTCGGGAGCGGTTATCTTTATAAAGTTATCCTTATCCGCGGATTTATTGAAGGGATAGGGATCTGCCGCATGCTTAAGACCGTTGAAATGGCGGTATGAGCCGTCATTCATCTCTGCCGCAAATGAAACCGGAACTGTTCTTCCCGCGAAAATCTTCTCGGGAACTTCGCTGACTATCTGCTTGAACGCAACAGATTCAGGAGCACTCTCGCCCTTCGTCTCAAGGACGATTTCGGAGAATGCCGCGCTCGGTCTTCCGTTCTCCGACGGCTCTGCGAGGACGATTTTTACCTCGGCATACGGAGCTGTCTTGTCCGTTCTCGGAGTGATGTGGAGAGTGTTGAGAGTCGTAAACTCGCTGTCTGCACGGACGGTTGCCGCCGCAGGATCATAGCTATCATATGTTCCTGCGAACTGACCGTTGACGTAGATCATGAATCTTCCGCCGGTGCTGAACTTTGCTCCGCGGATCTTGACCGTGTAGTATCCTTCGGTGATTCGCTCTGTCGTGTTGACGGTGAACGTTCCGCGACGCGCCTTTACGTTGTTGTTAGTTCCCGTGCCGTAGTACCACCAGGGATTCAACGTGGTTGAATTGAAGCGAAGACCAAGAACCATCGCATCGTCATAAATTTCCGTTGTGCCGCTGTTATATGCCTGCTCACAGCAGAATGCGGGGTCAACAACCCAACCTGCAGTGCCCGAGACTGCCCACTCGCCGGGGATGACTCCCTTGATTGCCGGGACAGCCGCTTTATTGAACTTCAATGTGAGATCCTGCTGCTCTGCAACAGCCTCGACATTGACAGTCTTCTCCGCAGAGAATGCCTCTCCGTCAATTTTGCCCGAGACGGTTACGGTGTAGCTTCCTGCAGAGGATGCGACGAAGCTTCCCGATGCATCGCCGCCGACGCCCGTGAAGACGCCGTTTACGAGCGAAGCTACCGCATTTGAATATGCGGGAGTTAATTCCGCACCCTCGGAAACCGTTATTTCAAAATAGTTATTTTTATCAATCTTTGCGCAGAAGGGATATGAGCCTCCGTTTGCGATGAGGCCGTTGAAATAGCGCTTTGAGCCATCCGCCATTTCAAGATACGCGCCGATATTTGCCGCTTCTTTTTCATAGATCGCGGCGGGAGCCGTTATGACCGCTTCCTTTATCTTTGCGGCATCGGGCTTCTCTGTTCCCTGCGGAATGAGCTGTATTTCGGAGAATGCCGCAATGGTGCGGTTGTTTTCCATCGGCTCTGCGTTGACTATGCGGACGCGGACATACGGGTCCTCAGCATCCGTCTCCGGAGTGAGGAGAAGAGTGTTGAGCTTTGTGAACTCCGTATCCGCAACGGGTGTGTCGCTCTCGCCGTTTGAATCATAGACACCTGCGAGCTGCTCATCGACATAGATGAAGTATCTGCCGCCATCCTTGATCTTTGCACCGCGGAGCATAACGGTATAATAACCCTCCGTTATGTCTGCCGTCGTCTTTGCGGTGAAGGTGACGCGACGTGCCTTTGAGTTGTTGTTTGTTCCCGCCGTGAACTGATGCCACGGTGTCCAGTTCGTTGAGTTCTGGCTCATGCCGAGAGTTATCGCATCGTCATAGACGAATGTTCTTGTGGTTATATATGCAATCTCGCAGGAGTTATCCGCATCGACCGTCCAGCCGGAATTCTCGGATACTACCCAATCTGCGGGTGCAACCTTGTTGATTTCTTCGATTGTGTCCTTATTGAACTTGAGAATGAGCTTCTCCTGCTCGCCCGTTTCCTCAACAGTGAGTATTTTTTCTCCCGAAAAATCCTCTCCGTTGATTTTTCCCGAGACCGAGACGGTATAGCTTCCCGAAACGTCTGCGAGGAAAGAGCCTTCAACCGCGCCCGTTGCATCCGTGAAGACGCCGTTTATCGTATGATTCGTTATCGACTTATAGGGAATATCGAGTGTTCCGTCGGATACGGAAACATTGATGAAATTATCGTTATCCTTCGTCGAGCAGCTGTTGAGAGATCCTGTTTCCTGTCTCTTCATTCCGTTTATGTATAATGAGCTTCCGTCATTCATTTCGACATTGACGGAAATATTTGCCGCAACTCCGGGAACGATCTTCTTCGGAGCGGTGACATTGATGCCCTTGACCTTTGCGCTTTCGGGCTTCTCCTTTCCGAGCGGCTCGAGAACGACTTTGGAAACGATGAAATCAGTTCTCTTGCTTTCTGCAGGCTCTTCACCATTGAAGCGGACAACAACGCTTCCGTCCTCATCGGGAGTGAGATAGAGCGTGTTGAAAATCTTCTCCTCGCCTACTACCGTCCCCGATGCAGCTTCATCGTAGCTGTCGTGGACACCTGCGAGCTTATTATCGACATAGAGAAAGCCTCTTCCGCCGTCCTTGGACTTTCCTCCCGTGAACTTGACGCGGTAATAACCCTCTGCGACATTCGGAACGCGAACGGCAAGAGTTGACGAGAGCGCCTTTGTGTTGTTACTGGAACTCGTTGCGCCGAAAACCGACCACGGCTCATAGCCCGAGCTTGAACGTCGGAGCGAGACTGTGAGATAATTATCTCCCGTCCCCTGTCTGACGTAATTTTTCTCGCGGGAAAGAGCTGTATCGACCGTCCAACCTGCATCGGGCGAAACTACCCACGCAGACGGATAATCCGATCCGACGGTGACAACCGAGCTATTGAAATTGAGCACGATGTCCTCTGCAGGTGCCGCGAAGGCAACCGCCGGAAGGAGCGATACGATCATCGCAAGCACGATGATTCCCGAAAGAAGTCTTTTCATTTTTTCTTTCATCTGTTTTTCCTCCTTAGATATATGTTAATGTTTTATTTTTTTATTGTGGAATGCAATAATTGCAATTACACACCTTAACTATACCATATTGCAAAAAACAAAATCTTTATATCTTACGCATTTTTTATTTTTTTCTATGGACACATCGGGTAATTTTTGCTATAATCGGAAAAAGGAGGTGAGCCATATGCCAAAGGAAACAGTATACCGCGGATTCAGCCCGATATGGGACAGATTCCGCAAAGAACGCATCCCGATCTCGACGACGCGCAAATGCTCCGAGACGCACTACCACGAACTCCTGCATTACCACGATTTTCCGCAGCTATGGTATTGCGCCGGGGGCGAATATTGCCATACCGTCGGCGAGGAGACGATGAACTGCAAGGCAGGCTCTCTCATCATTATTCCATCCGGAGTTCCTCACTTCTTCTCCATTGCCGATGATGGAGGATGCGAGCTTTATCAGACGAATCTTCTCTTCAATCTCTTCCGCGATTTTTCGGAGCTTTCGGAGCTTCAGTGCGCGGTTTTTACCTTCCTTTCCCCCTTTTCGGAAGAGCTCAGATTTGAAACGAAAATCGAATATATCCTTTCGGGCGATGAAAAAGCGGCGGCGGATGCGATTTTTAAAAGGCTCTATGAATTTGACTCGGCAAAAACTCCGCAGATTTTTTCTTCATATAAGAATCTCTTTTTATCGCTCTTTGCGCTCTCCCCTTTTGCAGTTCCGGAAAAAGTTTGCTGCCGCGCGGAAAAATTTCTCCGCGAAAAATATATTCCGCTTTTGAAAACGGTTTATTATATGAACATCAATTTCGGAACAAAAATCACCCGTGAGGAGCTCATCTCGCTCTCGGGGCTTTGCCAGACGGACTATTTCAGATATATAAAGCGCATCACAGGGACGACATTTTCCGTTTATCTGCAGAGAATCCGCGTGCGCCACGCAATCGTTCTTGCGACGTTTTCGCCATATTCCCTTTCATATATCGCGGATATCTGCGGCTTCGGCGATCTGAGCTATATGGAAAACAGAATAAAAAAATATACCGCCCAGAATCGGCTCCCGCGCGATATGCGCCGCGGAAGAAAGAGCTATATCAAGGATTATCCGCTGATGATTATGACGCGCGATGATTATGAAAGAATCCCGAAGTTTTTTTATGAGTTGTGATGGGTGTGTGGAGTGTGAATATGGAATTATCAAAACGAAAACACCCGCGATTGATGACATATGATTATTCATCGGGCGGCGGATATTTCATAACAATATGTACCCAAGGCAAAAAACATATTTTATCGCATATAACACCGCATACCGCACAATGTTTCGATAACGTACAACCCATCGTAGGGGCCGGCGTCCCCGACGGCCCGCAAAACGTACAAAAAAGCAGAAACGAAAATTCGTTTCTGCTTTCTTCTTATTTAAACAATGCTGCGAGGCCTGAGAGCCATTTTTTGATTGTCGGCTCATTTATATTTGAAAACGTGACCGTGTTTTCCTCGTCTGCAACAACGGTTACCGATTTTTCATATTCTTCGCTATATCGCCATGTCCACGGATCCTCCTCCGTGACAGTATATCTTCCCGTCGGGACATCCTTGATTATCGCCTGACCGTTTCCGACGAGCGCGACCTCGAGCGGAACGAAATCAACATCGTCAAGGCTTTCGACGATGAATACAAAGCTCTGCGTTTCCTTGCACCCGCTCGTCACGATCTTAAGCTCCGCAACGGGCGGAAGCTCGATTGCATTAAACACCGCCGTATATGTCGCATCCTCTGTCGCGGGAACGACCTCGGGATTCCAGCCCGAGAATTCATAGCGATATTGCTTATCCTTTTCCTTTTCGGGTGTCGCTCCGTCATAGACGGGGGTATCGCCAAGATTTGTCGTGTCCGTTTCAAGCACCGTGCCGTCATGGTTTACCCATTTGACGGTGAACGTCGTTTTCTTCCAATTCGCGGTGTAGGACTTATCGCCCGTACTTCCCTTTTCTATCGTCACCGTTGTCTGCGGTGTCGTGCCGTTACTTCCCGTCCAGCCGAGGAACTCATTTCCCGCCTTCGTCGGGTTGTTGAGCGTAAACGTTGCAGTATCGGCATTATAGCTTGTCGGGTTGCCCGAAACCGAGCCTCCGTCAAGATTATAGCTGATTGAATAATTTATCGGTGTCCATTTTGCATAGAGTGTCGAGTTTGCCGCAACTTTAGCATAGAGGTTATTGACACAATAGCCGTTTGCATCGACATACTGCGTTCCTCCGCCGTTTGTCGCGGTATAGTAGCCGCCGAAGGTGTAGCCCGTCTTTGTCGGAACGGTTATCTTGTAGCCGGAAAGAGGACTTGTGCAAGCTTCGTTTGTCCAATAATAAATCGTCTCACCGTTGACAGTTTCCGTCGTGTTGAACTTATACCAGTATGCAGTCGTTCCCGCAGTTGTCGCGCCCTGATTATCAAGAGTTACCTTATAGGTGTTTGCGTTCCATTTTGCGGTGAGTGTGACATTCGCCGTCGGAGTATATACCGCGCCTGCATCCCCCACCTTCGTCGAGCCGTTATACCAACCGTCAAGAGTATATCCCGTTCTCGTCGCCGTCGGGAGTGTGACATTTTTCAATGTCCAGTTTGCATACATCGTCAATGTTGCGCCGTCAGTCGTCGTGAGATTTGAAACCGTCAGTCTGTCTGCGCGGTAATAATCTCTTTTATAGTTTTTGTCAGTGGGATCGCTTGAGGCCCCGGGAATTATCGGATCTCTGTTTTCTCCCTTGCCGTGATTATTATAATGCTGAACAAGGCTGTATTTATTATATCCGAAGGCAGCATACAAATCTGTATATCTGTTTGCATAATACGGAGCATCGAAGGTCGACCAGAGATATGTCGTTCCGTTATAGATTATATTGTTTCTGTCTTCCCAGCCGTTGAAGGTTGCCGCAACCGTCTCTTCTGTCTTTGAAGCACTGCCGCCGTTTGCATTGTATGTAACCTTATGTTCCCTTTTAAAGCCGTTTGAAGAAAGCGCCTTTGATTCGTTCCACGAAAAGGTCTGGCTTGCCGTGCTTCCGCTTGTCGCGCCGTTGCCCTCATAATTGACGGTATAGGTATTAAGTCTCCAGTTTGCAGTATAGCTTCGGTTGCCCGTGCTTCCCTTTGCAACAGAAACAGAGGTAGATGCCGAGGAAAGTCCCGTTCCCGTCCAACCGGTGAAGGTATAACCGAGCTTCGTCGGGTTTTTGAGCGAAAACGTCGCAGTCTCGACAGTATAGTTTGCCGGGTTGCCCGAAACCGAGCCTCCGTCAAGATTATAGCTGATTGAATAATTTATCGGTGTCGTTGTTGCGACAATGTTTCGAGCCGCTGTGATATTCGATACCGTATAGGTATATGATGCGGCGTCGGTTATGTCCTTCGTTGTTCCCGTGTCCGTTATATAGGCGATATTGTAACCCGCCTTTGCGGAGAAGGTTACGGTCGTGCTTCCGCCGTAATCAACGGGGCTTGTCGCAACGCTTGCGCTACCCTTGCTGTCAGCCACGGAAGCGGAAACAGCATAGCGGGATGTGAGGTCAACACGATAGTAGCCGTCAACTATGGAAACGTTATATTTATAATACGGTGCTTTCAGACCTGAAACAAGCATATCGGATTCCCACATTCCTCGATTCGGAAATGTGTAGGTATTATTTGATATCAAGCTTCCGTCTGCATATATCATAACTCTGCGCGTCGTTGTGTCGTGTTCTTTGTTTCTGTCACAGTCAATTGCAAGCTTCGATGCCTGTCTTACTGTGCAGTATTTGCTATCGCTGTATATGAGATTTGAATGGCGATAGAATTTAACCGTCGGTTTTCCTGCAATTGTACCAAATGAAACATTTTGGACATTTGCATCTTTTCCGCCTGTGGGATAGTTTAAAAGTCTATCGCATTCGACAGTAAACCAATAATAGTCACTTGACATCGAAAACTGAACGCCGACTGCTGCAATCCAACTGGTATGTATAGTTTCAGAGATTTTCGCATTCCCTTCATATAAATACCAGTCCGCTCGGAACATTCCGCCCCATTCAGTTGTTGCGCCATATATCGGATATGTTGCGCGTCTCTGATCGTCGAAAATAGTTCGGGTTGTACCACTCGATGAGGGCAAAACCGCCGTATTTGAGTCCGCCGATGCCAACATCCCCACACTCATTGCAAAGATGAGCGTGAGAGCAATTATTGACTTTATGATAATACGCTTTTTCATATTAAACTCCTTTAAAAGTCCGTTTGCTTTGTTCGTTTCTGCGGTTTGGTTCGGGGGAATGACGGCGCGTCGAAAATCGCCGCGCCCTACAAGGGGTTTGCGGTTTCCCGCGAGTTTGTACGTTAATGCGGGCGGTCGGGGACGCCCGCCCCTACAAGGGATTGCGGTAAAACGTAGGGTGCAGCATTTATGATGCACCGCGCCGAGCCCTACACGGTTGGTGTGGTGTTCCGTCTTTTGAGTCAGAGCCTTCCCCTCAAGGGGAAGCCTATCCCGTAGGGAAGGACACTCTACAACCTGTTTTTTTAATGCAGAAACGGAACAAAAACCGTTTCTGCATTTTTTATTTAAACAATGCCGCGAGGCCTGAAAGCCATTTTTTGATTGTCGGCTCATTTATATTTGAAAACGTTACTTTGTTCTCCTCGCCTGCGGTGACGGTTACCGACTTTTCATATTCATCAGAATATCTCCACGTCCAGCCGTTTTCTTCCGTTACCGTATATTTTCCCGTCGGGATCTCCTTTATGGTTGCCGAGCCGTTTCCGACGATTGCGACCTCGATGGGAGCGAACGCCGCATCATCAATGCTCTCGACCGAGAACACGAAGCTCTGCGCCTCGTCGCAATCGGTTGTCACAATCGTGAGATCCGCAACGGGCGGAAGCTCGATCGGGGTGAATACCGCCGAATAGGTCATATCAGTTATGACATTTGAAAGCGCAGGATCCCATCCCGCAAACTCATAGCGATATGTTTTATCCTTATCCTTCGTCGGCTCTTCTCCCTTATAGGTCGGCATCGCGTTAT
>JAZSHZ010000072.1:0-2491 GCA_045533555.1 Eubacteriales bacterium | reverse complement strand
CAAATTTTCACAAAACCAATTTACAAAAAACGGAGCATTGTATATAAAACGCCTTGAAACATCAAATTTCAAGGCGTTTTCCGCTTGTTTTGTTCAAACCTCACCTCTCGACGTACCAACGAACTACTTCGGGTTCGGTTTGAATAATCTTGCACCCTTTTGGACAATCGCTCAGCGTGTCGATAAGTTTATCGACACGCTGAGGCTATGCCTCGGGCATAGCCTTTTTTTTTATGATAAACGGAAATTATGCCATCTTGGAGAGCATTGAGCGGTCAACTTCCGTGCGCATCTTCTCACCTGCCATGAAGCGATCTGTTTCCTCACAGATGTGGAGAGCAATACGGCGGCGGCCGTTTGATGCTGTTCCCGCAAGGTGCGGAGTAAGGTTGACATTGTCAAGGAAGCGAAGCTCATTATCTGCTGCGGGCGGTTCAACCTCAGTGATATCAAGGCAAGCAAACATTCCCTTCTTCTTTTTGAGCTCTTCAATGAGATACGGCTCATCAAAGATCGTTCCGCGGGCAGTGTTGACGATAATTGCGCGCTCTTTAAGGAGGCCGATGTTATCCTTATTGATCATATGGTTGGTTGCCGGAATCATCGGTGCGTGAACGGAAATGACATCACTCTCTGCGAGGAGTTCATTAAGTTCCTTCTTCTCTGCACCGAGCTCAGCAATCTGCTCTGCAGTCATAGTCGGGTCATAGACGAGAATGTCAACATGGAAGTTCTTGAGAAGCTTGATCATATGACGGCCGACAAAGCCTGCGCTGATGATACCGACCTTGATATCATAGAAATCGATAACTTCTGCCGCGTTATGCGCATTCCATTCGCCTGCTCTTGTGTAACGCGGCATTGTGAACGCACCCTTGCATGCGGAGATTGCAAAAGCAAGCGCCGTCTCTGCGACACCTTCGCCGATAGCTGCGGCGGAAGCAGTGAGGCGGATATCCTCTCTTGCCATAAGTTCATCAGACATAATGGGCTTGATTGTTCCCGCTGCATGAAAAACGCCCTTGAGCTCGGGGCAGACATCGATGATGTCCTTCTCGATAGCAGGTGTTCCCCATGATGTTATGATGATGTTTGAGCCCTTGATGAAATCAAGAACCTTTGCGCGGTCTTCAAAATCATCAGCATCCCAGAGAGCAACCTCGCCGTGCTTACGGAGACGGTCAAAATACTTTTCAGCAAAGATTCCGTCCTGAAGTTTTTTCGTTACAAGAAGTGATATTTTCATTTCATTTTCCTCCGTTAAATTAATCTTTATACATAACGCTTGCCGCGTCACCGTATGCTTTTTCAAATTTATATCCGTCGAACTTATCGTCTTCCTTAAGCTCCGAAATCAAAACTTCCCTGCCGTTTTCGAAGTCGCGGCTTCTCTTGCCGCAAAGCATGAATTCGGAGACATTGAGAAGCATCTCGACATCTGCGGTTGTCTGCTTGCCTGTCTTGAGATATTCGGAAACCCGAGTGAGAAGCGCCATATATATTTTTGAGGAATCCATCTTGAAGCAATAGGATGTCTTCGTTGTCATAACGGAAACATTGAACGGACGCCATCCTGAGAGATATGTAACATAAGTGCCGATAACGCCGTTTTCGAAGCGAACCGTGTAGACCTCGCACTTTGCGCCTTCGCGCTCTGTCGCTGCAGTGAAGCGGCAGGAAACTGCCTTTGCGCCCGCAAGCTCCGAAAGAATCTCGCCGACATGAACGCCATAGTTGAATTCATCAACGCCGCTCTCGCCATAGACAGAGACTATCTCGCCGCGCTCTTCAACGGGCTTTGCAAGAAATTCCTGAATCTCTTCCGCATATCTTGCGGAAGATGAGCCGATGAACTTTGCACCATCCGCCTGAAGCTCGCGAATCTTTTTGATATCCTTGACACTTCCGACAAACGGCTTATCAAGAAGAACGGGTTTTCCGAGCTTTATGAACGGAAGAGCCTGCTCAATATGCTTTTCCCAGTTGCAGGACTGAACGAATCCGACATCGCATTTTTCCGCGAGCTCATCGATCGTCGCCGCTCTTCCCATCATATTATATTTGTTTATAAACCAATTAACCTCATCATCACCGCGGAATCCATCCGAGAAGAGCATTGCATACTGCATATCAAGCTCGGGAGTTGCCTCCATTTTCTCTGCCCAGGAGAACGGATGAGATGTGTCTATATTTACAAGACCTATTTTCTTCATTTAATTACCTCCTCATTTTATACTTATTTAAGTATATATCTTTTTCGCAAGAGTGTATTTATCTTTTTTCTTGTTTAATTTACATTATTTCTTTGAGAACAAAAAAAAGATAAAAGGAAAGTGCAAACCTGCACTTTCCTCAGACTGTCGAAAAAGGCACAAGAACACAAGCGGAGAATTTATATATAGGGAACGATCTATGTGTCGTTCTGTCTCAAATTTTCACAAAACCAATTTACAAAAAACGGAGCATTGTATATAAAACGCCTTGAAACATC
>JAZSHZ010000023.1:0-6844 GCA_045533555.1 Eubacteriales bacterium | reverse complement strand
CAATGACCGGCGCGGAATATCTCGTTTGCCGCAAGAGCACCGTCATATATCATGATAGATGTCCATGCAACAAGCTGGAATACATTTAGCAATGCAAAGAATGTCGCCCCGCGAAAGCCGAAGCTCATTTTTGCCGAATCCATAGAGCTCTTACCTGTTTTTCCGCCTATAACTCCGGCGGAAAAGAGCAGGATGCATCCGATTATATGACCTATTATAACCGCAAAAAGACCTTTTGTAAAGCCTAATGAGGCGAAATAAGTTCCTGTCTGTATTTCTGCGAGAGAAAGTGCCGCACCAAACCAGATAAGGCCGTTCTCAAAAATTGATGTTTTCTTCATAATATCATACCTCCGTTGAATATCTGCTTTTGATAGCGTATAAATGATTGACGGGGCCGGAACCATGGCCGAGATTCATCATATCGCGAAGCGCCCCGGAAAGATATTCTTTTGCGTTGGAAATCGAGTCCTCAAGGTTGTGTCCCTTTGCGAGATTTGCAGCGATGGCGGAGGAAAGGGTGCATCCCGTGCCGTGAGTGTTTGGATTGTCGATTCGTTCTCCGTAATAGTGTCTGCAAACATTTTTTGTAATGAGAAGATCATTGGCATCGCATATGCTGTGTCCGCCCTTTAAAAGTATTGCGGAGCCGTATTTTTCTGAAAGAAGCCTTGCTGCTGTTTCGATATCATCTGCGCATTTTATAGGCTTTTTGCAGAGAATTTCGGCTTCGGGTATATTCGGAGTGATGAGCGAAGCAAGCGGCAAAAGCTCGCTTTCAAGTGCGGAAAGTGCATCATCGCGCAGAAGTCTTGCCCCGCTTGTCGCAACCATAACAGGATCAATGACTATGTTCGTTGCCTTATATTTTCGAAGTGATTTCGCAATGACGGTGATGAGCTCGGGGGAGGATACCATACCGATTTTGACCGCGTCGGGGAAAATATCTTCGAAAACGGCATCAAGCTGTTTTTCGAGAAAATCGGCGGGAACATCAAGGATGGCGCGCACTCCGATTGTGTTTTGCGCAGTCAGAGCGCAAATTGCGCTCATAGCATAAACTCCGTTGGCAGTCATGGTTTTTATGTCAGCTTGAATTCCTGCACCTCCGCTTGAGTCACTTCCGGCAATTGTCAATGCTGTTTTCATCTCGGATCTCCTTTCAGTTTTGCTTTGCGATTTTTTCAAATTCGCATTTCAGTTCTCTTGCTGAAAGTTCTGCATTCTCGGCATCCATAATTGCCGAAACAACGCATATACCGGAAATCGGTATACCACGAAGCACTGAGAGATTTGTTTTGTTGAGTCCGCCGATTGCGTTGACGGGAATTGGCACGGCGCGGCAAATATCCGCGAGTACGGATGTGGCGGTAAGAACGGTTTTGACCTTTGTTTTCGTCGGATAGATTGCGCCGACTCCGAGGTAATCCGCGCCTTGAGCAAATGCCTCTTCGGCCTGCACAACGGTCTTTGCGGTTGCACCGATTATAAAGTCATTCCCGAGAATTTTTCGTGCAAAATCAATTGGCATATCGGTTTGCCCGAGGTGAACACCCTCTGCACCTGATGCAATCGCGACATCGATTCTGTCGTCAATAATCAGCGGTACGTTGAATTTTTGCGTCAGAGCATGAACTTTTTTGGCAAGGCGAAGATATTCCCGTGTGCTGCTTTCTTTTTCACGAAGTTGAAGAAGGGTTACTCCTCCGCGAAGTGCCGCCTCGACTTTTGCGAGAAAAACATCTTCTGAGACTCTGTCGCTTGCTGTTATAAAGTAAAGAGAAGAATCAAATTTTTTCATATTTACACCTCATAAATACAGATAATCATTTAAAACAGGTTGAAGCCCTTCAGCCGAAATATCGTCATACATTTTGCTCAGGCTGCGGTTGTCATCAATTTCAAACTGTTCGTCTCCGCTGATAACTTCGCTCTCTTTTTCGTTGTATTTACTTTCGTGGTCTCCGATTCCTGTTGAAACACCTGCCGAAACCTTGCTGGCCGCAATTTTTACTATACCGTTTCGGAATTCTGCGCTTTCGCGGGAGGATACGGTTATGCCTGCAAACGGGAGAAAAATTCTGTATGCACAGATTATCTGGCAAAGCTCCTTTTCGTGTACGTCGAGAGGATTGATTTTGCTGTTGTTGATAATGGGTCTTAATCTCGGGCAGGAAAGAGAGATTTCTGCGTGCGGATATTTTTTCTGAATAAAATATGCGTGAAGACCTGTTGCCAGTGCGTCTTTTCTAAAATCTGAAAGCCCCAGAAGCGCTGAGAAAGCGACCCCGCGCATACCTCCCAATAAAGCTCTTTCCTGCGCGTCGAATCTGTATGGCCAGACTCTTTTGTGCCCAAGAAGATGCAATTTTTCATATTTATCAGTATCATAAGTTTCTTGAAATACTGTTACATAATCTGCGCCGCATTCGTGCAAATATTTGTATTCATCGGTGTTAAGCGGATATATTTCAAGTCCCGTCATACGAAAATATTTCTTTGAAAGCTTGCAGGCTTCGCCGATATATTCTATATCACTCATGCTTCTGCTTTCACCGGTAAGAATCAGAATTTCTTCCATTCCGCTTTGCGAAATTATTTGCATTTCCTTTTCTATTTGCTCAAGATTCAGCTTCATTCTTTTTATATCGTTGTAGCAGTTGAATCCGCAATAGACGCAATAATTCTCGCAGTAATTGGCAATATATAAAGGCGTGAAAAGATAAACGGTGTTGCCAAAATGCTTGCTTGTTTCGAGTCTTGCGCGGTTTGCCATCTGCTCGAGAAAAGGCTTTGCCGCAGGGGACAAAAGGGCTTTGAAGTCCTCTATCGTGCAGAAATCGCTCTCGATTGCGCGTAAGACATCTTTTTCTGTATATCGGGAATAATCAAAGGCGTTTGTGTGAGCCATAACCTTTTCCGAAATATCGGATTCGATTATTTCCATACCCTTCATATATTCCATGTGATTGGTCCTTGAAGAAGGATCGGTTTCAAGCTTGTGCTTCTTTTTCAGAGCTTCATCAGAAAGATGTTTTGAATCGACGAAAAAATTATTTTCCATAGCGCCATCCTCCGTTTAATCGCGTAAAAATCCCGTGAGAGGGTCGGAGGCAGATGCTCCGCGAGTCAAAACTCTTCCCAAACCGGAGAGGTATGCCTTTCTTCCTGCTTCTATCGCATTCTTGAAAGCTGATGCCATGAGCGACAGGTCTCCTGCGGTTGCAAGGGCAGTGTTTGCCATAATGGCGGCAGCGCCCATCTCCATAGCCTCGCAGGCTTGTGAAGGTCTGCCTATGCCTGCGTCAACGATAATCGGCAATTCGATTTCCTCAATCAGAATACCGATAAATTCCTTTGTTGCAAGACCTTTATTGGAGCCTATAGGGGATGCAAGCGGCATAACTGCAGCAGCACCTGCTGAAACCAGATCGCGGGCAGCATAAAGGTCGGGATACATATACGGCATAACGACAAAGCCTTCTTTTGCAAGAACTTCAGTTGCTTTGATTGTCTCGTTGTTGTCGGGGAGCAGATACTTCGAGTCTCGCATGATTTCTATTTTTACAAAATCTCCGCATCCCATCTCTCTTGCCAATCTTGCGATTCTGATTGCTTCGTCTGCGTTTCGCGCGCCGCTTGTGTTTGGGAGCAAGGTAATCCCATTGGGGATATAATCGAGTATGTTTTCCTTTTCTTTTGTATTTGCGCGGCGCAGTGCAAGTGTGATAATTTCAGCACCGGCATCCTTTATTGCCGATTCTATGAGATTGAGTGAATATTTTCCTGAGCCCAGTATAAATCTTGAATTGAACTCGTGTCCTCCGATTATAAGCTTATCCATAAATATTTTCCTTTCTTACACTTCAAAGTTACCTGCAATGATTCTCAATGCAGTATGCGCTTGATGAGCGGCGCAGAGCATAACTCTGGAAGAAATAAGCGGTTCATCTTCGCTCACTTCGCTTACTCCGTCGCCACAGAGATAGAATTTATTTGAAATTCTTCTTGTTATAATTGTGTTGCAGCTTCCGATTCCGGCCATACCCGATGCCGCGATAATATACTTATCGGGCATGTGCTGAAGAACGAAATTCACAAGCATCGCCTTGCTTTCGGCATTGTCAAAGGCCTCACATATGATATCGGCATCGCATAGAAGACCTTCTATATTGCGTTCTTCGAGAAATACAGAATGCGTTTCGGTTTCGATAAAGGGATTGATTTTTGCAAGATTTTCTTTGATTGCGTCTGTTTTATGCATTCCGATCTGAGCTGATTCATATTGCTGTCGATGGAGATTTGTTATATCCACTTTGTCAAAGTCAATAAGAATAAGCTTTTTTATTCCCGCCCTTGCGAGCAGAGTTGCGATGTTTGAGCCGAGCCCTCCGAGTCCGCAAACAGCAACCGTGGTTTCTGAGATCTTGCAATGAAAGTCTTTTCCGTGTCTCTTGATCAAAGCATTTGTCCATTCTGCTTTCGAAATCATATCAACCACCCCCGACAAAACATACAATTTCAATGGAGTCTCCGTCATTCAACATTGTCGATTCGTAATCTTTTCCGGGCAGGATGCTGCCGTTAAGCTCGATTGCAATTCGCTTTGTATCATATCCTTCGGATAAAAGATACTCAAGGACGGACTTTTCGTTAACGTCCTGCATTTCTCCGTTTACTTTTATCAATGTCATCACCTCCTTGCGGAAAATAAAAAGGGAGCTACCTGTTTGGTAGCTCCGATAATCTGATGTTGTTCCCGAAATCCTTTCGGGCATCCCTACGTTGGCATTATCCAAATCAGGTTCTGGGTCGAAGGTCAAACCTTCCTCTCAGCCTGTAACGCAAGCTCCCCAATTATTTGATTGTTTTGAAAAATAAAAGAAGCCGCCTGATTTGGCAGCTTCCGAATTTAGTTTTATAGGCATCCCTACGTTGGCATTATCCAAATCAGGTTTAAGGGTCGAAGTTGATTACTTCCTCTCAGCCTGCACACAAGCTCCCCTGATATTTACTTCACATTCGGGATTATAACACCTCCGGATAAAAAATGCAATAGCGATTTTGAAAAATATAGAATATTTTTTTCTTTGCTCAAATATATTTTATCGAGAGAAAATAAAAAGGAGAGAAAGAGGATGGATTTAGAGCTTATAAGAAAAAAGACAGAAACGATAAAGTGTACATACAGGGATAAAAAGATTTATGAAGAAAGTGCAGAAATGATAGTTCCCGATAATAGCCCGGATATTCTGCGTATTGTCAAAGGAAACGGAAACGTATTTTTGAAGGACAAGAATGCAATGAACGGGAAAATAAACATTTCCGGAAATGTAAACGGCGTTGTGCTTTATATTGCTGAGGGCGAAACGTGCATGAGGAAGATCAGAGTAAATATCCCGTTTTCAAACACTGTTGACGGAACGGGCGTGACTGAGAATTCAAAGGTATCAATATCCATACGCTTGCGCGGATTTGATGTCAAGGAAATAAATCCGAGAAAAATATCCGTTCGCGCTTCCGTAGAAGCGGAGATATGCCTGTATGAAAAAAACGAAATGAATCTTTGCGAGACTGTCCGTGATTGTGAAAAATACGGAATCTGCATCCGCAAAAAGTCGGTGGAGTCATATTACCCGTCCTATATATGCGAGAAAAGCTTCGTCATAGGAGATGACATCGAGCTTTCTTCGTCAGAACAGGGGATGAAGGAAATCGTGATGAGCTCGGTGAATGTCGCGGCAAACGATGTCAAGCTGATAGGAAATAAGGCGATAGTCAAAGGCAGTGCGGAAATAAGATATGTGTATGAGCTTGAAAATGGAGAAATTGAGGCTTCAGAAAAGGAGCTTCCGTTTTCGCAGATCATCGATATGGAGGAATGTGATGAAGATAATACCCCGACAATAAAGCTTACTGTTTCGGGATATGAGCTTGAGCCGCAGTTTGACGGATCGGGAAGGGCGCGTTTTCTCGGAATAAATATTTCCGTAGATGCGATTGCAACAGGATATGTCAAAACTGTCATCGATGCTGTTGATGATGCATACAGCACAAAACACAGCATTGATATAACGAGGGAGAAGAATACGTTTGAAAAACTTCGCAATAAGATTGAGAAGCGCGTTGCAATAACAGAGAGCATCGAAACAGGCAACGGAATAAGACGTGTTCTCGATCTCACAGTTGAGATCCCGAATGTTTCACGCCGCCGTGAAGAGGGTGGAGAGGTCCTTGCGGGAGAAGCAGCCGTATCGGTGCTTTATATGGGCGAGGACGATCAGGTCTATAATGCGCAGAGACGTGTTCCTGTGGTATGTCCGATGCCACTTTCGGAAAACGGTAAATATGAAACAGTTGCAACAGTGCGGGGAAAAAGCTATTCCGTCGGCGTCAATAACGATATCAACGTAAGATTTTTCACTGATTTTGAAATAAGCGAGATTGAAGATGAAATAATCGAAACGGTAAGCATGTTGGCGCTTGATGAAGATGAACAAAAGGCGAAGAGACTTCCGTCCCTGACGGTCAAACGCCTCGAGCGGGATTTCGATATATGGAGCCTTGCTAAAGAAAATTCGACAACGGTAGAAGAAATAAAGCTTGCAAACGGAATAAACGATGAATCCTCATTGTGCAAGGGAAGAATTGTTCTCATTCCGAGAAAAGCATAAAAAAACGGCGTGATTTTTATCACGCCGTTTCAGCGTGTCGATAAACTTATCGACACGCTGAGAGATTGTCCAAAAGGGTGCAAGATTATTCAAACCGAACCCGAAGTAGTACGTTGGTACGTCGAGAGGTGAGGTTTGAACAAAATAAGCGGAAAACGCCTTGAAACATC
>JAZSHZ010000185.1:0-8357 GCA_045533555.1 Eubacteriales bacterium | reverse complement strand
GTCATTGATGACGCTATTTATTACTTTAATTACATAAAACCTATGCGTAAACTTAAAAGAAAACCGCCTGTTCAATACAGACTCGAACAGGCAGCTTAATTTATTTTCTTTTTTGTGTCTACAAAGTATTGACTACTTCATGCTTATGCAAGTGCTTTTTTATTGTATAAAGAAAACCTGGCGTTGATTAACGCCAGGCCTAAGAAAGTTTTACATTATCAAAAACCAGTTGATTTGTTTGAACTCTCCTTGTCTAACTGTTGCACTTAGTTTGACAATTCATCATATTTTTGATATTTTGAGGGTGATAATCCTGTGATTTTTTTGAATACTCTTGAAAAGTCATATATATCCGAATAACCGAGTGAAAGAGCAATTTCGGTGATGCTTGTGTAGTCAGATGCAAACATTTCTTTTGCTTTGTTGATTCGTAGTTGATGAATATAGTTTATCGGCGAAATGCCAAGACTTTCGGAGAATAGTTTCCGAAAATAGACGGTAGATAATCCGCATATTTTTGCAAGTTCATCATTTTTGATCTGTTTATGGTAGTTTTTAGCAATATATTCAATTGCAGGTGTTATTTTTAATTGTTTGCTTCTGTTTGAATAGCCCGTTTCTTTTTCTTTTGAAAGGGAAATGATTATTTCATATAAATATTTAATTGCAGTTTGCTTATACATTTCGTTACGCATTGTTAAGCAAAATTCTATCTTTCTGAACATCTTCAATATAAGATCCGGAAGTGTGGTTTTGAATGTAAGAAGTTCGTTTGAACTTGCGGTACATTCGAAATCTATGATTATGCAATGACCGGAATTCGTGCAAAACCATTCGTAATCAGAGTCTTTGGGTAGAAGCAGGATATTGCAGGCGTTTGATATCAGTTTTTTGTTATTTTGATAATAAACGGTTTCGCCCTCATATTTGAGAACAACTGCCCATGCAGACCGTCTTCTTCTTTTAACTTTTGAACCTTTTTCTGTATAAATTGTTGAAGCGGAAATTATATCAGTGATAATCATATTTGATAAAAATTCTTTTTCCATAATTATTTACCTCCGCATAAATACTATCACATTTTGCTTTTGAATTCAAATATAAAATATCAAATCGGATAAAAATATCATATTTGACATTTACGTTGATGGTTTTGTTTGATATACTCAAATAAATTCTAATGGAGGGGTAAATGTGAAAAGACTGAAACTTGGTCAAATCGGAATAGGGCATAATCATGCCGAGGCGAAAATTCTTGCTGCAAAAAAATTCCCCGAGTTGTTTGAAATTATCGGTTATGCAGAACCGGATGAAAACTGGATAGCGAGACGCGGAAATCTCGAGGGCTATAATGACTTGCAGAGGTTTGATGTTGATGACTTAATTGACAAATGCGATGCAGTTCTTGTTGAGACTGATGTCTGGAACCTTATCCAATATGCAAAAAAATGTATTGATGCCGGAGTTCATATTCATATGGATAAACCGGCAAATGGGGATTTGAAAGAATATAAAGCATTGCTCGATGAAGCAAGCCGCAAAAAGCTTACAGTTCAGCTTGGTTATATGTATAGATATAATCCTGCGGTAAGAAAAACGTTTGAATTGATTGGTGAGGGAATGATAGGCGAGATTTATTCTATAAATGCGGAGATGAGTACGTATCATCCCAAGGGGTATAAAGAATGGTTGGCGGGCTTCAAGGGAGGAATAATGTATATTCTCGGAAGTCATCTTCTTGATCTTATCATTTATATGCTTGGTAAACCGAAAAGAGTTGTTCCATTTCTTAAACACACGAATCTTGATGGCGTTGATTTCGAGGATAATAATCTTGTAGTTCTTGAATACGAAAAAGCTATTGCAAGAATATTTGTATCCAGTGTCGAGGTTAACGGATATGGTCGTCGACAGTTGATGGTATCGGGAAGCCGTGGCACGGTCGATATTTTACCGATAGAAAATCCGTGTGTTATGACATACTCTGACACAACGATTGCTGAAACATATAAAAACATAAAAGTTCCTGTCGATGTCAGTGATCTTCCTCCTGATTGCAGATATGATGATATGATGAAGGATTTTTATAGCTATTGCATAGGTGAAAAGAACAATCCATTCACATATGAACATGATTATCTTGTTCAAAAGATTTTGTATGAAATTGTCGGGGGCTGGGAAGATCGCGAACATAATGTCGGCAATTTAAGAGATAAATATTAAGTAATGAAAGGATAAGACTATATGAAGACTAAAGTTGCTTTTATCACGGGTGGCGGTGGTTATATCGGCTCTGAGGTAGCGATGACTCTTGCGCGTGAAGGAATGAGTATTGCTGTTTGTGATGTTAATGCCGATGCCATTGCAAAAACTGTAGAAAGAGTCATTGGAATCGGCGGAATTGCAAAAGGATTTATCGGTGATGTCACTGATTCAAAAAATATTGAAGCTGTTATGCGGCGTTCGGTTTCCGAGCTTGGTGAGCTTTGGTGTATGGTTCACGTTGCGGGAGGAAGCTCACGTATTGCCGGTCCCGAGGCAAAATATGTTCCGATCGTCGAGCAGGAGGATTATGTTATTGACAGAGTTTTGAAAGTCAATTTATATGGCGCTATTTATGCAAGTCGAGCTGCGGCAAGAATTATGATTGAGCAGGGAAAAGGCGGGAAAATTCTTAATTTCTCTTCTGTTGTCGCACAAAACGGACTTGCAACCTGCACGGATTATGCCGCGGCAAAAGGTGGAGTTATCGCATTCATACGTTCGCTTGCAAAGGAACTTGGCGAATACGGAATTAATGTCAATTCTGTGGCTCCGGGTATTGTTATGAGACCTGATGATATGGGTGGAGACGCCAGAGCGTTTGGGACAAATTTCCTTAAAAGAAAATGTCTTGCAACCGATGTTGCAAATGTTGTCGAATTTTTGGTCAGCGAGAAGTCTGATTTTGTCACGGGACAAGTTTATGTTGTTGACGGCGGAAGAGGACTTGCAATGAAAGGAAGCGATTGATTATGAAAGCAATGCTTGTGCAAAATGAGAAATTGGTTTTAAGTGAAGTGGAAAGACCTGTTCCGAAGAGCGTAGAGATCCTTATTGATGTTCGCGCTATCGGGATTAATCGTGCCGATTTGCTTCAGCGAAGCGGAAAATATCCTTCTCCGAAAGGATGGCCTGAATGGCCCGGCCTTGAGGTTTCGGGTATCGTTTCGGATATGGGAGATGTTGCAAAGAAAAAATCCGGCTTTGAGATTGGAGATAAGGTATGCGCTCTTCTTGGCGGAGGTGGGTATGCAGAGTATGTTTGTGCACCTTATGGTATGGTAATGCCGATTCCTCAAGGGCTTTCTTTTGAAGAAGCTGCAACGTTACCTGAAGCATATGCGACATCGTATGTTAATCTCTTTTGGGAAGGAAATCTTAAAAGCGGGCAGACTGCTTTTATAACTGCAGGAGCCAGTGGACTATCTTCCGTTGCGATACCAATGGCAAAAGCTTTTGGAGCAAGAGTAATCACAACTGTATCGTCTGAAGTAAAAGCAAAACGCATTGAAAAGCTCGGAGCAGATATTATTATCAATCTTTCTGAAAATTCTGTTTCTGAAATTCTGAAGGATGAAGAGGAAAAGGGAAGACCTGTTAATGTTGCAATGGATTGCCTTGGCGGGAAAATGCTTGGTGATAGCATTTCATATATGGCGGATGGCGGATATTGGGTTTTGATTTCGACACTTGCCGGAATTGATACAGAAATTCAGCTTCGACCTGTTCTTACAAAAAGTCTTCATCTCGTCGGAAGTATGCTTCGGAAACGTTCGTCGGATGAAAAGGCAAAACTTCTTGCTGAATTAACAGAAAAAGTGTGGCCCATAATCGAGCGCGGAGAAATTAAACCGATGATTTACAAAGTCCTCAGATTAGAAGAAGCAAACGATGCGCTCGACATACTTGTTCGAGGTGAAAATATCGGAAAAATTGTTTTGGTGGTTTGATTATGAAAAAATATAAAACAGTTCTTGCTTCGCTTATCGTTATGGCACTGTGGGGATTGCTTTTTCCTTTGGTAAAACTCGGATATAGTGCTTTTGAAATAAAAACTGTTCCTGATACGCTTTTGTTTGCGGGAGTTCGTTTTTGTGTTTGCGGAGTTGTTGTTTGTGCGTTTTCGTTGTTTCGTGATAAAAAGGCATTTGAACCTGTCAAATCCTCTCTGATAATTCCGATTTTACTTTCGGGCTTCTTTTCAATAGTTTTACACTACAGTTTGAATTATTGCGGATTAATACTGACGGAAAGTTCGAAAAGCGCAATTTTGAAGCAAGCAGGATCGATTATTTTTGTCTGTTTTTCCTGGCTGTTTTTTAAAGATGACAGGTTGACTCTGAAAAAAATTATCGGAGTTTTGCTTGGATTATTCGGAATAATTGCAATCAATATATCCGGTGCCGGGTTTGGGTTTTATATTGGTGATGTATTAATCATTCTATCCTCTGTTTGTATGATGATTTCCAATATTATAAGTAAAAAAACTGTTTCGTCAGTATCACCGATCGTTTTAACGGGAGTTTCGCAGCTTTTTGGAGGAATTATCCTTGTTATTGTAGGGTTAGTATTTGGCGGAAAAATGACGTTTGCATTAAATTATAACTCTTTGGTGCTTCTCTGGATAATTCTTGCATCGGTAATCAGTTATTGCTTGTGGTATATAACCGTCGGAAAGGCAAAACTTTCAAATCTTTATATCATCAAGTTTGCTGAACCGCTTTTTGCATGTGTTTTCGGAGCGATTCTTCTTGGCGAAAATATATTTAAAGTTCAGTATCTTATTTCATTTTTGCTTATTTCAGCGGGTATTTGCATATCGAATAAAAAATAGAAGTTTGTCGTTAACTCTTACTTGAATTTGTTTTATTTCGGTGATATACTAAAACAAATGTGAACAAAGGAGAAAAAGAATGTCATACGCTGTTAAAATTGCAGAAGCTTTTTCTGTTAAAGAGGAATATGTCGCTAATATAATTGAGCTTCTAGATGAAGGGAATACTATTCCGTTTATTGCGCGCTACCGTAAGGAAATGCATGGAACTATGGACGATCAGTTGATTCGCCAGATTGCAGATAAGCTTGAATATTTAAGAAATCTCGATGCAAGACGCGAAGAAGTCCGTGGGCTTATTGAGGCTCAGGGAAATCTCACGGAGGAAATCGGTGCAGCGCTTGATGCCGCAGTTACTCTTGCGGAAATCGACGATATCTACAGACCTTTCCGACCGAAACGTAAGACGAGAGCTTCCGTTGCAAAGGAAAAAGGTCTCGAGCCCCTTGCTATGGCGATTCTTGAGAATCAGGAGGCAGGGCTTGATGTTGAGGAGTTTGCGGCCTCATTTGTCGATGCCGAAAAGGGTGTAGAGTCTATCGAGGATGCGATAAATGGAGCGAAGGATATTATTGCTGAGGATGTTTCTGATAATGCTGAAGTAAGAAAACGCGTCAGAAACCTCGTCAGATTCCATGGCATTGTTCAGTCTTCTGCTGCAAAAGAAGGTGAAGAGAACAGCGTCTATGCGACGTATTATGAATTTGCACAGCCTGTCGAAAAAATTGCGGGGCACAGAGTTCTCGCGCTTAATCGCGGTGAGAAGGAAGGCTTTCTTAAAGTTTCCGTCGAAACCGAGCCTGACAGACCGCTTCGAAGCATCCATTCATTATATGTCAATGGTTCGTCTGCATGCACAACGCTTGTGCGCGAAGCTTGTGACGATGCATATTCAAGACTTATTTATCCGTCGATAGAACGCGAGATTCGATCTGAGCTGACAGATGCTGCTGCAGAGGATGCGATAAAGCTTTTTGGAGTCAATCTTCGTCAGCTTCTTATGGCGCCACCTGTTAAAGGCAAAATTGCGATAGGTCTCGACCCGGGCTACAGAACCGGATGCAAGCTTGCTGTTGTTGATGCTACCGGTAAGATTCTTGATACAGCAGTTATCTATCCGACACACGGAGAGAATCAGGAAAAACGCTCCGCAGAGACTTTGAAGGAAAAAATTAAACGCTGGGGCGTTGAGATAATTGCCATTGGTAATGGTACTGCATCCAAGGAAACGGAGCTTTTCTGCGTTAAAGTTTTAAAGGAAATACCGGAAAAGGTAGCATATATGGTTGTTTCCGAAGCGGGAGCATCTGTCTATTCGGCATCAAAGCTTGCTGCGGAAGAAATGCCTGATTTCGACCTTACCTTAAGATCTGCAGTTTCAATTGCAAGAAGACTTCAGGATCCGCTTGCAGAGCTCGTTAAGATTGAACCTAAGGCGATTGGTGTCGGTCAATATCAGCATGATATGCCGCAGAAGAGGCTTGAGGGTGCTCTTGACGGTGTTGTCGAAGATTGCGTAAACAATGTTGGCGCAGATATCAATACAGCTTCTGCCGCGCTTTTGAGCCATATTTCGGGCCTTACATCGACAGTATGCAAAAATATCGTTGCATACCGAGAGGAAAACGGTAGCTTCAAATCAAGGGCAGAGCTTAAAAAAGTTCCGAAGCTTGGTGCTAAGGCATTTGAGCAAAGTGCAGGATTTTTGCGCGTTCCCGGAAGCTCCAATCTTCTTGATAACACGGGAGTTCATCCTGAATCATATAATGTTGCAAAAGCATTGCTTGAGCATTTCGGTATTGATCTTAAGAAAGTTGGAAGCGCAAGTATCGATCTCTCTGATAAGGTTCGTGAAGAAGGACTTGTCGCTTTGGCGGAGGAGCTTGGTGTCGGTGTTCCGACGTTGCAGGATATCATAAAGGAACTTAGCAAACCCGGACGTGACCCGCGCGATGAATTGCCGCCTGCATTGCTTCGCGAAGATATTCTTAATATGGAAGATCTTAAGGAAGGTATGGTTTTGCAGGGCACAGTCCGAAATGTCATTGATTTTGGTGCATTTGTTGATATTGGAGTTCATCAGGATGGTCTTGTTCATGTTTCGCAAATCAGTAAAAAATTCATCAAACATCCGTCAGAAGCTCTCAAGGTTGGCGATATAGTTACCGTTAAAGTTCTTGGTGTCGATCTTGCTAAAAAGAGAATATCATTAACTATTAAAGGTGTATAACATAAAACAGCAGTGATTTTCCACTGCTGTTTTTACTATATAATCTTGTTTTTGAAAGAAATATCTTTAATGACGAAAGTTTTTTTGTTAAGATACTCAAGACAACCGGATGGAGTCGTGAAGTTAAATACAAGCTTATATGAACATAAAGCCTGATATTTCATTCCGTATTTTTTGTTGTCTGCATTTTTTCCATATTTGCCGTCACCGACAAGCGGATGACCAATGCTTGCCATATGAGCGCGTATCTGATGCGTTCTGCCCGTTATAAGCTCACATTCGACAAGGGATATGCTTTCGTTTGTTTTCAGTGTTGAATATTTTGTAATCGCTGTCTTAGCACCGGGGCAGGGTTTCGGACGAACGTAAACGCGGTTCTCTTTGGCGTCTTTGAAGATGTAGCCTTTGAGTGTTCCGGCAGGTGGCGTTGGTTTTCCGAAAACAAGGCAGAGATAATATTTTGAAAGCTCGCGATTTTTAATCTTATCATTCATTATGCGAAGTGCTTCTGCTGTTTTTGCTGCGATAACTATTCCTGATGTGTTTCTGTCAATCCTGTTGCAAAGCGCGGGTATAAAAGCGTTTTCTTCATCAGGGTTCCATTCTCCCTTTTGAGAAAGATAACTGAGTATCTGCGCAATAAGCGTCTCTCCGCCGGCTTCATCGTCGTGAACCGAAATTCCTGCAGGCTTGTTGAGCAGCATTATATATTTATCTTCGTAAATAATATTCGGAAAAGATGCGTTAAGCTTCGGTTTTGCTTTGTCAGAGCGTTTGGTTTCAAAAAACTCATCGTTGAGATACATTTCAATTTTATCTCCGAGTTGTAGCCTTGTGTCCGGTTTTGCTCGTGCTGAGTTAACCTTGATTCTTTTAAGTCGTATGTATTTTTGTATAAGATTTGTTGGCAATAACGGAACAGCTTTTGCAACGAATTTATCAAGTCTTGTATCCGCATCATTTTCTTTTATTATAAATTCTTTCATATGTTTCCTCCGAAGGAGCTATTTGTTGAAAATTATATCATTTTTTTCGATTTATTTCAATAATAATTATGTTGATATTGTATGTTTGTTATGATATTATGAAGTTAATGAGTGATGTTTAATCTGTACGGAGGTGATGTGATTTTATGAAGAATAAAATAATAGTTATAATTTGTATATTTATGCTTATGGGAACAATCACAGGAGAAATGAGAATATCAGCAACAGATGAGCAAAAAAAAGAATTCGTAGCAGGAAAAATGTA
>JAZSHZ010000227.1:0-8378 GCA_045533555.1 Eubacteriales bacterium | reverse complement strand
GTCATTGATGACGCTATTTATTACTTTAATTACATAAAACCTATGCGTAAACTTAAAAGAAAACCGCCTGTTCAATACAGACTCGAACAGGCAGCTTAATTTATTTTCTTTTTTGTGTCTACAAAGTATTGACTACTTCATTCAAAAAAAGAAATGCCGATGTTTTTTATTGTCAAAAGACAACCACCGGCAGTGCCGGTGGAATAAAAAAGCTTTAGCTATTGATGGAAAAATAATCCTCCTTTGTTTAAAATAGAAGTGGGTTTGCCAACCACAACAAAGAAAACAAAGGAGGAATCAAGAATGAAACTTGATACAAATAGTTTAGCACATACGAAATGAAATTGCAAATACCATGTAATATTTGCGCCGAAATACCGAAGACGGGTAATATACGGAAAAATCAAAGCAGACATAGGAATAATGTTCAGAAAACTGTGCGCTTACAAGGGGATAGAAATACTGGAGGCAGGAGCATGCACAGACCATATACATATGTTGATATCAATACCGCCAAAGTATAGTGTTGCGCAAATAATGGGGTACTTGAAAGGAGAAAGTAGCCTGATGATATTTGAGAAATATGCAAACATGAAGTACATGAAGTACAAGTATGGAAATCGACATTTCTGGTGTAGAGGGTATTATGTTGATACAGTAGGACGGAATAAAAAAGCAATAGCGGAATATATACGAAATCAATTACAAGAGGATGTAGCAAGCGACCAAATGTCATTGGTAGAGTATGTGGACCCGTTTACGGGTAAGCAGGTAAAAGAAGGCAAATAAAAAAGCCCCCTTTGGGGGCAAGCCGGTGAAAGAGTTGCGGTTGGCAGACCTTTCGGTGAGCCTATAGGCTCGGCCGGCATTATGCCCAAAGGGGGCAGTGCAAACCACCGGCACGGCCGGTGGTCATGATTTAATACTTAAAATGAAATGAGGAGCGATATTTCCGCTTTTGGTGCAGGTCAATGTGCTTTTATCTATGTTCAGTTTACCTTCCTTGTCAAGTGCATAAAGGACTGAATAGGAAAGAGCTGATGCCGGAAAACAATCGGCTTTCTTAAATACAGGTTTAATAAGATTGGGAAGATCAAGGCCCAAAACAGGATTATAATATGATTTCTTTTCGTTTTTAAGAATGTCTGAGATCGATTTATATGCTTTGCTGTATGCAGTCGCATCAATTTCCGCAACGGAAGCCGGAGCGTTTTTGAAAGGATGTACCGTGTAACCGTTTGTCTGTATATATCCGGAAGAAAGTGAGGGTAACAGTTGCGGGAAATTGATCTCGTTATTGAATGCAAAAGGCGCAGTTGCAAGGTATGCACCATCATCTGAATATCCAACAAACATAGGTTGGTTTATTCTTGAGAAGAATATTTTGTCAGGTTCAGTCAGAGAGAGCATCAGACCGACGACCTCCAACGGTAACTCACAGAACGCATCAGCCATCGCGTTTTCCGCTGATTCTCCAAGGTCAATATTACGCAAAACTAAATTACATAACACATCGCTTATATGAACTGTTTCACCACTTGAAACTTTGCAATATGCATCTCCGTCGAAGCTGACTTTTGATGTCAAGGTATAGCCACTGTCATTGAGGGTATCGGCAATTTTATTGTTTTTCTCCCGATTTGAAGAAAAGTGACCGATGCTGCCGTTGGCGATAAGCGCAATTGATGCTTCCTTGTTTTTGTAACCGATAAACGGATGAGCCCATTCCTTGCCGCAATCAACAAGCCCGGGACGACTATGTGCAATTCCTATCGTGCCGGGTAAGGAGAGAGCATCGGTTGTCTCGATAAGAGTTTTCGTATCTCCGAGAACTTTTGCATAATAAATTTTTCCTTCATGAATTGTCGCAATTCCAGTATAAAATCCACCATCAAAACCTTCTTGACGTTTAAGCATTTTCAAAAGAATTGGAGCCGCATTCTTATTGCCCGAATATCCTGCTAGATTGCACATAAAAAATACTCCTTAAATTAATATGTTTTTTGCGGATGTTTTCCCGAAAAGATTGTCTGTGAATTGTTATAGAAATCTTCAAAATTGAGATACATAAAATCGCCTGTTGGTAATTTTGTTCTTAAACCAAGCTCGTAAATCCATGCACCATTATATCCGATATCGCACATTACATTATACAACTCAGGCCAATTGATTTTTCCGTTGCCGGGGAACCAGTGACGTTCTTCAATGAAATCATAATCGGATATATGCATTGTAACTATCTTATCTGATGCTTTTTTTGCAAATTCAATATGTGTGTCATTAAATAAATGATTTACGTCAAAGCAAACCTTGATTCTATCGTCAACGCTGATAATTTCGAGGAGCTCGTCAGCACTGTTTCCAAGGCAAGAGAGAATCATATCTTCGGCCGCGATGACGGAGCCACATTGCCCGGCAACCTCTGCGAGCTTTGCAAAAGAATCCATCGTGCATTTCTTTCGTTCGTTACGATCAGATGTCTCCGGAATTGGAGTGCTTGGGTGAAGAACAAATTTATCAATTCCGAGATCCGAAAGTATTTTAATTTTTTCAGAGTTAAATTCAATTGCTTTTTTTCTTATTTCAGCACTTTCGAGTGAAACATCGAAAACTTCAAACGGAGAATACGGAAGATGACATGACCATAATTTAACATCGTGATCATTTGCCATTCTGGCAAATTCCTTCAAATCGATATCTATCTTTGAAGAAAGCGCAAGTTCAACCGCATTAAGGCCACTTGCGCGTAATTTTGCAAAATCTTCATCGGTGTGCTTGAAACCAATGCTGCTCATTCCGATATAACGCATAATAATTTTCCTCCATACAATTAAGCAAGTTTTTAAATATTATACTTCAAGTACAAGTAGCCGTCAATATTAAAACACAAAATGAATGAATTTTGAAATGCTTTTTTTCTTGCATTATCAATTAATTATGATATCATATATATTATCATCTTTTTATGGAGGAATGAGTTGTTTTGAAAACGATAAAGTTTGCTGTTTGCGGATCGGGAAGACGCGGTGCAAGCATAGCGAAGAGTATACTCGCAAACTTACCGGATGTTGTAATTTGCGCCGTTTCGGATCCATATATCGATAAAGCTGAGATTCTTGCGGATGAGCTTAGCGAAAGAGTCGGATACCATCCGAATGTTTATTCAGATCATATAGAACTTTTTGCGAATGAAAGTCCTGATGCTATTTTTGTTGCAACAAGCTGGGATTCTCATATTCCTGTTGCCATTCATGCAATGGAGCGCGGAGTTGCGGTTGCTCTTGAGGTTGGCGCGGTCTATAATGAGGAAGAATGTTGGCAACTTATAAACACATATGAAAAGACAAAAACACCTTTTATGCTTATGGAGAATTGTTGCTACGGAAAAGAAGAACTTCTTGCGACATCAATGGCACGAGCCGGTAAATTTGGAGAAATTGTTTATTGCCACGGCGCATATATGCATGATTTGCGAAATCAAATTTCATACGGGGAAATAAATCGACATTATCGAAACGGCGAATACTCTGAGCACAATCGCGATAATTATCCAACCCATGACCTTGGTCCAATTTCGAAGCTACTCAATATAAACCGCGGGAACCGCATGCTTTCACTTTCATCCCGTGCATCAAAATCCAGCGGTATTAATGAATATGTGAAAGGAAAAGCTGACATTGAATATCTTGCAGAACGAAAATTCGCGCAAGGCGACATCGTTGAAACAATTATTACCTGTGAAAATGGTGAATTGATAAACCTCAGACTTGACACTACGCTTCCGACTTATTATTCGAGAGAATTTACAGTTCGAGGAACAAAAGGACTTTTTGAACAAAAGCTGAATATGGCATTGTTTGACGGCGAAGAAATGGACGAGGGCGGAAGAATTTCTTATCTTAAACAGGAAATCGATAACGCTGTGAAGTATTACGATGAATTTCTCCCTGATATCTGGAAAAATATTACCCAGGAAATGATTGAAGCGGGGCACGGAGGCATGGATATTTTTGAATTTGAAGCATTCTGTGATTGTCTTCGAAATGGAAAAGAAATGCCGATAGATGTTTATGACGCTGCGGCGTGGATGAGTATATCTTATCTTACCGAACAGTCGATTGCTCAAAATGGCGCTTCGGTCGAAATTCCCGACTTCACTAAAGGTGCATATAAAACAAGAAAAGCTCAGGATGTTATAACGTTTAATAAATAAAAGAACTCACGGCTCGAAATTAGCCGTGAGTTCTTTTACTGATATTATTTTTCTTCAAAAAGCCAACCCCATTTTGATTCGAAATCTTTTTCTCCTGATATGACAAGGGGCTTAACTTTTTCTCTGTATTTTGCGGGTGTTATCCCTAAATATTCCTTATAGGCGTGAATAAGACGGGATTTATCATAAAATCCGCAATCGGAAGCAATTTTGCTTATTGATTTATTTGTATGTCTGAGCATTGAAGATGCTTCAACAATTCTTAAAGAGTGAATGAACTGAGCCACCGTCATTCCGGTTACGGCTTTGAAGTTATCTGTGAACATTCTGCGAGACATCGTCGAAACGGAACAAAGTTCATCTATTGAAATTTTTCTGTTAAAATTCTGTGAGATGTAGTTAACGGTAACCATTATAAGCTCAATTCTCTCTCTGAGAAGATTGAAGTTACCGTCGTTCGCCGGTTCGGTACAGATTATCTTCAAAAAACAAGAAAGCATTGATGCTATTATATCAAAAGACATTAAGTGCTTTTTGGAAAACTCTGCAAGCAATCCTCGCATCAGTGAATCTGCGTTATCCTTGTTTGTTCCTTCAAGGTTTTTGAAAATTGGTATTTTGCACTCTTCAAATCGTTGTTGAATTGAAAAAAATCTATAACCTCGATCAAGCATAAAGCTGTCGCGGAATGAAACGTCAACAACAACGGGAGTCTCCTCTGATTTGGATAAATCTATCTTATGGTTTTTAAATGGGGAGACAATAACACATGAACCCGGGTTTTGAATATACAGTTCATTTTCTACGGTATGATATAACTGCCCTGCAAGCACATACCAGATATGCGTGTAATCATGAAAATGAAAATCATGTGACTTTCTTGTGCAAGAAGCAGATACCGTGACGGGAATGCGACTGAGTCGTCTGTTTGAGGATGCAAGAATCGGATTTGACATAATACCACCTCTGTTATGTAATTCAATATATCATAATTTGTTTGTTGAGTCAAAGTTCAATTTACAAACGCCCGATTTTACACCGAAAATACTTGAAAGAATACATGTCATTTGATATACTAAATATAAATAAATTATATTTAAATGAGGTATATGCTATGAAAATACATTTTTTAGGTACTTGTGCCGGAACGGAGCCGATGCCTGATCGCAAGCATGCAAGTGTTGCAATTGAGGTGAATGGAAAATATTACTGGTTTGATGCGGGTGATGGATGTGCGAGAACAGCGTATCTTATGGGATTGGATCTGACGAAAATCAGTAAGATATTTATTTCACACACCCATATGGATCATATTGGCGGTCTCGCAAATCTTCTTTGGTATATCAGAAAGATTGCAGATGTGCGAGGAATCACTCCGGAAGATAAAGCACTTTATATACCGAATCAGGAAGTTGCGGATGCATTGTTTACTATCTTGCGTAATACAGAAGGTGCGTTTTATCTTGATTTTGATATAAAACAGTTTGGTGTTTCTGAAGGATTGCTTTTTGATGATGGCGTTGTTAAAGTCATTGCACAGCACAATAACCATCTCGCGTGGAGGCCTGAGGGAGGCATTCGAACCGGATTCAATGAAGAAAAGATTTATCGATCTTTTAGCTACAGAATAGAAGCGGAAGGAAAAAGTATCATCTACTCGGGTGATATTAAAAAGCCTGCGGATATTGATGCTTTAATTGAAGGTGGGTGCGATGCTCTTATTATAGAAACCGGGCATCACGGAATTGACGGTGTTTTTGAATATGTTAAAGATAAAGACGTCAAGCATGTGTTCTTCAGTCATAATGGTCGTGAAATTCTCAATCATCCCGAAGAGTCGAAGGAAAAGGTTGATAAATATTTCGGTGGCAGAGCAACTATTTGTCACGATACAATGACTGTTGAGCTATAAAAGGGGAGTGCTAAATGAAAATCGGTCTTATTTGTGACTCACATATGCCGGATAATAAGCAGAGTTCACAATGGAATTTTTGCTTTGAAGCAGCAAAAATATTTGAAAAAAACAATATTTCCCGAGTTATAACAATCGGAGATATAACTTCCTTTGGTGAAGTCGAAGCATTTGATGAATATCAAAAATTGTTTTCAGCTTTTGAGCACCACACTGTTCTCGGAAATTCCGATGTGAGGGATACAGAAACTGCTCCTATACTTGAGGATAAATGCAAAGGTTTCAAGTTCTCAGCCGGTCAAAAAACCATCCTTGGAATAAACACAGCGCGAGCAAGGATATCCGATGCTGACAAGAAAGCCATTTTGTCTCTTTCTGACGGAGATATTCTTGTTATGCATCATCCTGTTGATCGTCTTTTTGTTGAAGATGATCGCGAATTTATGAATAGGGTTTGTGAGTCAAAATCTTTGGTAATTTTGTGCGCGCATTTGCACAGAAAATTATATTCTGAAAAAGGACAAAGCAAACTTTTTGGAATCAGAGCAGTTGATCCGGATAAGTCCTTTGGAAATTTTCCGTGTGTAACTGTTTTTGATACCGATACCAATGTTGTTGAGGAAATCCTTATTGAAGTTTCGGATGCGGCAATTTACGATGCGAGAAAATATTTTGGGATCTCTTGTGTAGATAATCACAGAGATGTTGACTATGCAGCCCAAAAAGGTTTATATGGTGTTGAACTCCGATGCAACGGTAAAGGTTGGGAGCCTGACTTGACGCTACTGCCAAAAATTTCAAAATGGCGTGAGTCGGGCGGAAAATATCTTTCCGTACATATGCCAAATCTTTATTGGAAAGACGGGGAGCTTACGGGTAGTGACACGTGGTATAAGGCAGTTGACTATGCGAAAGATGTCGGAGCAGATGGACTAACGATGCATCCGCCGAGAGTTAAGCTCAGTGATTTTGAAGAGTCCAAGTGCGAATTTTTAAAGCTATATGTCGATGCGGTAAAAATGGTCGGCCCTTCCGTTAATATATGTATTGAAAATCTTCATATGACGCGAGGTGAAACTTGCGATAATGACAGAGCATTCGGATATATTCCGGGCGAAGTTTCATATTGGAAGAACTTAATTGTCGAAGCTGTAGGTTATAGTGAAAATATTGGACACACGCTTGATGTCGGTCATGCGAGAAACAACGGGTATCTTGCTTCGCAATATCCGATTAGTCGATGGTATGAAACTCTTGGCAAAGAAGCAAAAGCTTACCACATACATCAGGTGATGATGAAAGAAGAAGGGCTTAAAAATCATAATGCTATAGAGCACTGGTTCGGTCCGCAAATATCTTATGCGTCTTTCTTCTATCTGTGGGGGAAAGAAATGATCAAACACGGCGCTATATTTCTCGAAGTGAAAGGTTCTGAAAATTTTGAAAAAAGCATCGTTGCATTTGGAAAAATTTTCGGTAAAGGGGAGGTGTAATAATGGAATTAACTCTAATTAATATAACGCCGGAAGCATACCTGGTTATGCTTGTCAGGCTTGTTACTGCAGTTGTTCTCGGTGCATTGATCGGGATAGAACGTGCAAACAGTAAGCACGATGCAGGGCTCAGAACCCATATAATCGTCTGCCTTGGCGCCGCATCTGTTATGATTACGAGCCAGCTTATATCAGCGAGATACGGGAATATTACTGATATAACAAGGCTTGGCGCTCAGGTTATCAGTGGTATAGGTTTCTTGGGTGCGGGAAGCATCATAGTTTCAAAAAGTAGGGTCAGGGGACTCACAACAGCCGCAGGACTTTGGACAACCGCCTGTCTTGGTCTTGTAATCGGTTCAGGCTTTATCGAAGTTGCAGTGACGATTGTTGCGCTGATGATGTTTACTATTTACGTTCTCAAACCGCTTTCGACTAAAATTAATGCAGGTGAAGTTTCTTTTGAAATCGGCGCTTCAATCGAGAACAAAACAGTAACCGATTATGTTGAAGAGCTTTCAAGACTCGGATATAAAATTATCTCCGTTAAGTCAAATAACGAGAAGGCGGTTGTTATTATTCAAACAAGTGTTAAGACCGACAGAAACGAAATGATTCGTTCTTTGCTTGCAATTGAAGGAATCAAGAGTGTTTCCGAAGGTTAACTAAAGGAGGAGAAGTAATTATGAAAAGAAGGAAACTGATGTCCTTGGTATTGGTTTTTACAATGCTGTTTTCGATTCTTCCGTCTTTTGGTGTA
>JAZSHZ010000238.1:0-24098 GCA_045533555.1 Eubacteriales bacterium | reverse complement strand
AGAAAAAGAAGCGGAGGATATATCGGATGAAGAAATGTTCTTCATAACCGACCACCATTGGAAGCCGCGCGAGGGCGGATTATGGGCGGCAGGCAAAATCTGCAAGGATCTCGGTCTTCCCGGTTATGACGAGGATGATTTTGCCGTTCGGGAATATGAAGATGCTTTTCTCGGCTCTCAGGGAAAAAAGGTCGGGTGCTTCTTCTCTCCGCTCGGACTTGACGATATTGAAATCCTTATCCCCGAATTTGAAACCTCGCTCCACGAAGAGATTCCCTCAAAAGGAACAGACCGCGACGGGTCATTCGGCGAGCTTCTTTATATGGGAAATATCGAACCGCGCGACCTCTATTCCAAAAACCCATATGCGACATACAGCGGCGGAGATTTCCGCGAGCAGATTATTACGAATAACAATAATCCCGCAGGCAAGAAAATCGTCATCATCCGCGATTCCTTCGGATGTGCACTTACTCCGTTCCTCGCACTCTCGACGAGCGAGCTTCATATCCTCGATATCCGTGACGGCGGCTATGCCGCAGAGAAACCCGATGTCCGCAAATATATTGCAGATATAAAACCCGATTATGTCCTCATCCTCTATTCGGGAGTCGCAAATAATGCCGGTCAATTCGATTTTTGATTGCATATGGTGTGAAAAAATGGAAAGCAAACTGCCAAACAGAAAGCCGACAAGGTTGAAAAATTTTGATTATTCGTCCAATGGTGGATATTTTGTAACAATATGCACTCATGCTAAAAAGCATATTTTGTCAAGAATCATCGTAGGGGAGGGTCTCCGTGCCCTCCCGCAAAACAAATTAACTAATTATGGAAAAATCGTTGATGAAACCATAAATTACATTGACATTAACTACAATGGCGTAACAATAGACAAATATGTAATTATGCCGAATCACATACATCTGATCATTTTTTTAGATGGTTCGGGAGGGCATGGAAACCCTCCCCTACAAGATGTCGTTGGCCAATTAAAATCCTTCTCGACGAAAAAATGCGGTGAAATCATCTGGCAACGTTCCTTCCACGACCATATAATTCGCGGAGAGGAAGATTATATTACTATATGGCAATATATCGATACAAACGTTCTTCAATGGCACGACGATTGCTTCTTCAATAAATAACCCCTCGCAGTGAATGTACTGCGAGGGGTTATTTTTATATATCGAGTCTCTCTCTGACTTTTGCGGCATCGAGCGCGATGCCAATTATTACGAAGGTTATCGCGGAGAAAATTCCCTGCGCCGCATTCCAGACCATTCCGATAAGCGGCGTCACGAAGCTTGAATATAAAATAACCTCAGCAACATAATATCCAGCGACGAGAACTATGATTCCGAGCACTGCGGAAATAATGTTTTTAACCGTGACAAGCTTTCCTGTCTTTTTACCAAAAAACATCAGAGCCATAAGTGCCTTGACTATCGCCGTCGGTATGACGTAAATCATCGAGCCGTACATAATATCGGCAAGCGCACCGCCGATTGCCGCCGCGCACATTGCATACGGAGTCGGCAGAAATGCCGCCGCGAGGAAAACGAAGCTGTCTCCGACGTGGACATATCCGCTCGTCGTCCCCGGAATGGGAATCTGCCCCGTAAATCTCGTGCATACCGCGATAATTGCCGCAAGCAACGACGAGAAAATTATCAATTTTGTTTTCTTTCTCATATTTTCGCTTCCTTTATGTATTGAAATCTGACATAAGATAATATATAATAAATTTGGTTATATTAAAATAATCAGAATTGGAGAAAATTATAATACCAGATGAAATATACTATTGATAAAACGAAGAAAAAAACCGCATACATTCAGCTCTATGAACAGGTCAGAGCGGATATCATCAACGGCATAATCCCTTACGGAACAAAGCTTCCCTCAAAACGCCTTGTTTCGGACGAGGCGGGAATCAGCACCGTTACGGTTGAGCACGCATATGCGCTTCTTGCGGATGAGGGATATATCGAGCCGCGCGAACGAAGCGGATATTTCGTCTCTTTCCATGCGGAGGATTTCCCGATCACGTTCGGAGATCGAGCGAGAATTTCAAAGAAAATCACCTCACACGAGGTGCAGAGAGCGGAGTTTCCTTTTTCCGTTCTCGCAAAGACGATGCGGCGCGTTATATCCGACTACGGCGAAGCCATCCTTGAAAAATCTCCGAATTCCGGTTGTGCCGTGCTTTGCGACGCAATCTCACAATATCTTATGATGAGCCGCGGTATCCGCGCCAAATCGGAGCAGATAATCATCGGCTCTGGCGCCGAATATCTTTATGGCCTCGCCGTCGAGCTGCTTGGCCGCGATAAGATATACGGAATCGAGAGCCCCTCCTATGAAAAGATCGAGCAGGTTTATCGCGCCGCGGACGTCTCATACGAAAGCCTTCCGCTCACCTCCGACGGCATCGACAGCTCCGCGCTCTCCCGCTCAAGAGCGGATATTCTCCACATAACTCCCTACCGCAGCTTCCCGAGCGGAGTCACGGCAAGCGCATCGAAGCGCCACGAATATATAAGATGGGCATCGAAAAGCGGGCGCTATATCGTTGAAGACGATTTCGAATCCGAGTTTTCCGTCTCAAAAAAGACGGAGGAGACTCTTTTCTCAATGTCCTCCAATGAAAATATCATATATATAAACACCTTTTCAAAAAGCATTTCGCCCTCGCTCCGCGTCGGATATATGGTGCTTCCCGATTCGCTGCTTCCCCGTTTCCGGAAAAAGCTCGGCTTCTATTCCTGCACAGTGCCGACCTTTGAGCAATATGTCATTGCAGAGCTCATCGCAAACGGAGATTTCGAGAGGCATATAAACAGAACCCGCAGAAAGATAAGAAAAGGAATTTAAAAGAGACCCGTTCCGATATCGGAATGGGTTTCTTTGCATAAAAGCCTCTTTTCTCGGTAAAATAAGTTCAAAAGAGGTGATGAACTTGGAAAACGATATTTCATCGCGCAGCTTTTCGGGAAAGCTCGATGATGATCTTGCGATGCTCCGAAGCCTTCTGAAGCTTGATGAAAGCATCATATACCGCCGTTTTGAAAACAAAAGAGCAGGCTTGCGCGGATGCATAATCCTCGTTGAAGGTCTTGTGAACAGTCTTCTTATTGACCTGAATATCGTCCGCCCGCTTCTCGATTATCTTCCGGACGGAAAAGCGCCGTCCGCAGAAGCTCTTGCTGCATCCGTCATAAGCGCGGATGAGATAAAACTCAAGAAAAAATATTCCGATGCGATAAATTCTCTCTATGTCGGTGATACACTCATTCTCATTGACGGCAGTGCCTCCGTAATCATCGCGAATTCAAAAAAATATTCACTCCGCTCGGTAGGTGTTCCCGAAACGGAAAATGCCGTCAACGGTCCGAAGGAGGGCTTTTCGGAGCTTATCGTCACGAATATTTCACTGATTCGCCGCAAAATCAGAAACCCGAACCTCAAAATCCGCTTCTTTGAGGTCGGAAAAGTCAGTCGTACGCGCACCTGCATCGTATATATCGAAGGTATTGCCGAAGAAAAGACGGTCTCTGAGTTGATAAGGCGGCTCGGTGCTTTTGAAATTGATTCGGTTCTTGACGTCAATTATCTTTCCGAGCTTATTTCCGACTCGCCGTCCTCGCTTTTTGCCACAATGGGAAAGACGGAGCGCCCCGACGTCGTCGCCGCAAAACTGTTTGAGGGAAGAATCGCACTTCTCTGCGACGGCTCTCCGTTTGCACTGACCGCGCCATTTCTCTTTCTTGAAAATTTTCAGGCAAGCGAGGATTATTATGAGAATTTCTATTTCGCAAGCTTCAAGCGCATTCTTCGCTTTATCTCATTCTTCACGGCGGTCAGCCTTCCCGCTCTCTATATCGCGCTGATTTCCTACCACAAGGAGATGATTCCGCGAAGCCTTCTCATAAGTATCGCCCGCTCGCGCGCATCCGTACCCTTTCCCGCGGCAGTTGAAATGTTTCTTTTGCTTATGCTTTTTGATCTTCTGCGCGAATCGGGAGTGCGCCTTCCGAAAGCAATCGGAGTGACGGTCAGCACGGTCGGCGCAATCGTCCTCGGGCAGAGCATCGTCTCCGCAAACATCGTCTCCGCCGAGATGATAATCATCGTCGCAATATGCGGAATCGCTTCATACCTGACTCCGAAGCTTGAGGCAGAAACCGTCATCCTCCGCGCAATTTTTCTCATTCTTGCATCAACTCTCGGTATCTACGGCTATGCAATCGCAACGGCGGCGCTCACGGCTCTCCTCTCTTCGCTTTCATCCTTCGGAGTGAGCTTCGCATCGTATATTATTCCGAAAAGTGGTGACGGCGCAAAGGACGGCTATTTCCGCGCACTTTGGGAACATATGAAAACGCGTCCGCGCGCAATCGCGCAGAAAAATCTCACGAGATTCCGCAGGAGGTATTGAGATGCAAAAACCGATTATATTCTTCTCTCTTCTCCTTTCACTTCTCCTCTGCGGTTGCTTTGATTATAACGAACTCAATATGCAGGAGCTCGTCTCGGGCGTCGGCATAGATTCCGCAGACGGTGAAATTTCCGTTTCCGTCCAATGCGCGGCGACGGATGCCGAAGAGGATGGCGCGATATATCAGGCATCGGGCAAAAGCTTTTTCGATGCCGTGAGAAATATTTCTCTTAAAAACCCAAAAAAGCTTTATTGGGGGCACACGCAGACTCTCATTCTCGGCGAGAGCGCAATAGCTGAATCCGACTCCGTCTTCGATGCGATTCTCCGCGCGCGCGATATTCATCTTGATATCATACCGATAGTCGCAAAGGGTGCAACCGCGAGCGATATCACGAAATCAAAAGCGGCAAACGGAGACCCTGCGGCAGATGCGCTCTTCTCCGCATTTGCAAACGAGAAGAATTCAAGGCGCTTCCGCGCGGTTCGCCTTTGGGAACTACTTCGTGAGCAGGCGGATCAGGGCTTCTGCATTCTACCCGCGGTTGAGCTTCGCGGAGATGAGCCCGCTTTTGCTGGCGGCGCTGTGCTCCGCGAAAACAATGATGCTATTTATCTTTCGGGTGAGCAGATACTTCTCCTCTCCCTGCTCAGGGAGAACGGCGGCGGAGGTTATCTTCCCCCGATAGCGGTGGGAAAAGGCGAGGCATCCTTTGAGATACTCGCGCGCAAGCTTCGGCATCGCGGTGATGAAATCTCGCTCCATCTCGTTCTCTCTCCCGCTGAGGTGCAGAGCGAAATGGATGTCACTGCGGCGGAAAAAGCGGCAAAGGAGCAACTTGACGCAAGCTTTCGGGATTTTGCCGCATTCCTTTCGGATAATAAGCTCGCCTCGGTTCTCGGCGGCGCGGATTCAGTCACAACCGAGATCACAATAAGCAACATACTCGGAGGAAGACGATGATTTTCATTTTACCTTTGATTTTTTCGGCGGTTATCCTCTTTGATTCGCAAGGCAGGTCAGGTCGGGAGAGAAAGCTCTGGATTGCGCTCTCCTGTCTTGCTCTCATTCTCTCTTTCTTCGCATCACGCGCCGCCGACGGTGACCACATAGGCGCATCCCTTTCGGGAATGATTTCTGTTTTTATGAGGTGAAATTATGCCGGGTGAGAAAATTTCAAAGCTCTCGGGAGGTGCGCTTGCCGCACTCGTTATCATGACAAATTCATATTCCGTGCTTCCCGGTATGGCAACGGGCAAGGCGGTATGGGCGGCGCATCTCATCGCATCCTTTGCGGCTTTTCTCTGCGTCCTCTGCATCATGCTCGTCTGTGAAAGGCACCCCGATAAAAACTTTTTCGGCGCGCTTTCTTCTGATATCGGAAAAATTCCCGCAGGAATCATCTCAGCTGTGTTTGCATTTTTTGCCGCGCTCACCTGCATCATCTCGCTGACGGTATTTTCCCGCTTTGTTCAGGTCACGGCGCTTCCGCGCACTCCGCAGATAATCATCCCGCTTCTCATAATCCTGACGGCGGCGCTCTCGCTCCGCGGTGGTATTTCCGCGCCATCAGGCGCGGCGGTGCTTCTCATCTGGTTTTCAATCGCAGTGTTTTTCATCTTCGCTCTTTTCGGCATAAAAAACATGGATGTGCGCGGGCTTATTCCCGATTTTTCGGAATCGGAAAAGCTCCTCATCGGCGCGGGCGAGGTGTTTTTGAACCGATTTTCCGCCATTCCCGCATTTGCGGTGATATATCCCCGGATAATATCGGGCAAGAAGAGAAAAGCTTCATTTCTCATATCCGTTGCCGCAGCAGCCGCGGCTCTCACGGTCATCTCCTCGGTAACCGTCGCAACACTCGGAAAGACAACCGCTTCGCTCGATTTTTACCCTGTCTATACCGCAATGTCCGTCAGGGGCGTCGGCGGCTTCATTCAGCATACGGAAATTCTCGCCTGCATCGCTATGACACACTGCCTTTATTTCAAATGCGCGGTCTGCCTCGCATTCTGCGAGGAAACACTTCTTGATATATTCTCTGCTGACCGCGGGCGTGGAATCGCTATCCCGCTCGCGCTCATTTTCGCGTCACTCACGCAGATTATATATAAGGATATCTCCTCGCTTCGCGGAATGGTTGAATGGAGCGGCGGCGCAGGTGCCGTGGCGGCTGTTCTTTTTCTGATCTTTCCCGCATCGGCTCTCCTTACGCGCGTTTTCGGGCGCGCAAAGTAGCTTTCACCTAAATTCTCCTCCCGCATAGTATGTAGTGAAGGAAACTTCTAAACATCAATACGGGAGGTTTGGTATATGCCTGATAAGGTAATGCCCGGTCCTATCCACGGAAATGCACCGTGCGTCAAGGAAGCAGTTTGCATACACACGAAAAGAATCTATGATTCCTGCCGCGATAAGGAATGCATTGAGAATCTCAGAGTCTATCCCACCCGCTATTCTCAGGAGATCCTCGACTGCGCGACAAGCGTCAAGAGCCGCGAAGCAAAGCTCATCTGGACCAACATAGATGTCAGGGAGGTTGCATTCAACCGCGGCTTCTATTCGGTTGACATCCGCTTTTACTATTGCATAAGCGCCGAGGTCTGTTCCTGCTCGGGAAGAACACAGAAAATCAAGGGTCTCGCCGTCTATGACAAGACGGTTATCCTCTTCGGAAGCGAAGGCGATGTCAAGATTTTCAGCTCCGAAGATTATCCCTGCGGCAAAAACGCAAGCAATATGCCGACGGCATTCGTCGAGGCAGTCGACCACAAAAGGAAAGGTGCCGTTTCCTCTCGTTTAATATACCTCTGACAGGATTATTGTTCAAAAAAGCAGATTATGTGCTTCTACTTCATAAAAATCTCTGCTTTTTTATGTCGGAAACAACGGAAGTTTTGATTCTATGGTTCGCTCTACGGATGCAACGCAGTTATTCCATTCAGATCAAGGATGGCAATACCAACATGCAGAATACCAACGACTACTTGCAGAGCATAACATTACCCAAAGTATGTCTCGAAAAGGGAATTGTATGGATAATGGTGCAATGGAAAACTTCTTCGGCAGGCTTAAGGTTGAAATGTTCTATGGCGAAAAATTCGAAAGTGTTACTGCTTTCATTGATGAATTAATGAAATATATTGATTACTACAACAACGAAAGAATTTCTATGAAACTAAAAGGAATGAGTCCGGTACAATACCGAACTCATTCACAAGCAAGTTAATATTAAATTTTTGTCTAAACTTTGGGGGCTCACTTCATCTTTGTGAGATATGCTGCTTTGCTATATGTTGTTTTCGAGAAGTATAACAGAGTTTGGCTTTATTTCTATGCGGAGGCTTTCGTTTTCGGGGATGACTGTTCCCATGTTTTCCGCATCGTGGTCTTCGTCGAGAAGGAAGATATTCATTTCTTTGTGCGGAATTGCTTTAAGGTCAAGCTCCAGACTTTTTGCAGTTGCATCGGTATCGTTTGTGAAATATGTAATCATAATTGCAGAAGTCTTTCCGTCCGATGCGGCAACGGGGTAAATATCGGCATCATCGGTTTCTGCAGGTATCTGTGTTCCGATGGCATAGAGCTTTGCAAACATCGGGAACGGATAATAGCCTTTGAGCTTTTCATATGTATAGACGCTGAAAAGACCGTTCATTATGCAGTTGCTTCTTGCATCGTAATACATAAGCATATCGATGGGAAGATTCTGGCAAAGTGCCATTGTTGCCGCAGTAAATGCCGCACCCTTCATACTTATGATTGTCCTGATGGAATCCCTGAATTCCTTTCCCCAACCGCTGACATAGTTCCATTCATTCATATTATGCTCGGTTTCCGTATAGCCGTATTTGTCAAGAAGCTCTCTCGCACGCATTATAAAGGGCTCAAAGCCACGGGGTTCACTTCGATATGCGTGCCAGGAATAGAAATCGAGAGGAACGTTGTTATCACGCATATATCTGAGAAAATCATCAAGCCAGTCAAAAACTCCCTCACCCGTCATTGCGGGACCGCCGATTTTGAGATGCGGAAATCTTTCTTTGAGATGAGTGGCGGTGATTTTGAAAAGCTCGAGAAATTCATCAAGTGTTCCGAGCCAGCACTGGTCTCCGAGGTCCGGCTCGTTCCAGATTTCCCAGTATTCGATATTGTAGTGAAATCCGTCTGCCCAGCCTTCGTTATAATGCATTATGATGTGCTCACAGATAACTGCCCACTTTTTGAAATCCGTGGGGACGGCAGAACTGTATTTTTTGACACGGTGGTCTATGGAGTTTCCGAGACGGTAAAAAATCTTTGTTCCTGCGCTGAGCGTTCTTTCGATATATTCATCCGTGCAGGCAAAATCATATGATGCCGGATCATATGGGTCATTGTCAAAATTATGGAAAATCGCATTTATGTCAACGGTACGGTCACCGCCGTAGTTGTGGTTATGCGATGCATCGTGGTTTCGTGCATAGGGGATGTTTGCTTCCTTGTATGCGTCGAAATTCGAGTTTTCGGAGAAAAGCTTTGAAGGCTTTGCAGGACCGTTGTTAACTGCGTGCATCGGCTTGATTTTGCCGAGCTCTTTCGAAAAATCTATTGCAATCTTCGTCATGTAAATTACTCCTCTCTTATATTGAAAGAGTGTTCATAACTCTCTCTACCGATAAGAACTGCTGCTTTTCACCCTGCAACGGCTCTTGCTCGAGAGCTTCTATTTCCGTGATTTCACCGTTGAGGTATGCAGAAACCTGCCGTCCTGCATATTCGATGCGGAATATTGCCGCAGCATAATTGTTTGCTACCTTTTCAAAGGCAAAGGTTTTCTGATCGGTATGCCAGAGCTTATCCTGAAGCTCATATAATTCCCTGAATTCCGAAGCCATTCGGGGAACTGTGACCTCTGCAAAATTGCGGAGCCAGTCACGGTCATTTTCCTTGTATTTCTTCCTGAGATTCTGCTGCAGACGCACTTTTGAAAGTGTTGCGGTAAAGAGCGCCTTATAATAGTCAATATATGGTGCATCGGGATATTTTTCAAAGACCTCAAGTGAGTTTTCAAAGCATTTTTCATATGCGGGCAAATCATAGTCATAGCAAAGAAGATTTATAAGTGGATCGCTGAAAAGAACGAGCTTTCCGACGTTGAAATCACCGATAAGACCGCAGAAGAAATCGCTTATCGCCTCTGTGAGCTCAAAGGGAGTCTTTGTGACAAACTCTCCGACGGAGTTTATATCCTCACGGGTACAATCAAGCCCACGCCAGCAATACTCGGAATACATGGCGAGGCAGAAAAGCCCCTGCATATGATTTATGTCTCCGTATGCCCATGCCGTTCCGAGAACGGATTTAACGTCTCCGCGAAGGCATTCCTCAAGAGCAGGCTTTACCGTTTCGTATGTATAGCGGAAGTTGGGTGCATATCCGTTCCAGAGCCATATTCCTCCGGCAAAAATACATTTGCGGTTGAATTTCTTGTGTGCTTCGATATTTATGCGGTAGAAATCGTTGTCATCGTGGTAATAATCCCAGAAAACCATATCTGCATCGGGCATTGCATCTATTGCATACTGCGGAACGGTGACATCAGTTCCGAATGTACCCGAAAGCGGAGACTCTATCGCAAAATACATATCGCTCCACATCATGGGATGAAAATCGTATTTTTTGCATATCTCCGTAACTCTTAAAAGGTGTTTGTTGAAAATATCGAATATTTCCGCACGGTTACGGGCACCGTCTCTTGAGAAGGTTGTGCCGAGCCCGAGCCCACGTGTTTCATCACAGCCTATATGGATGCGTTTTGAACGGAATGCCTTTCTGCAGGTTGCTATGCAGGCATCGAGAAACTTATATGTCTCCTCTTCACCGGGAAGGAGCACCGAGCCGTTTTCTGCGATGTTTCCGTGAGCGGAATATCGCAAAAATTTGCCGAGATGCCCGAAGGTCTGCATACAGGGAACAACCTCAATTCCAAGCTCTGCGGCATAGGAATCAACCTCCGAAAGCTCCTTTACGGAATATCTGCCGCGCATATATCCGAAATGCGGATAACCCTCAACTTCATACATATCCTCGGTATATAACATCATCAGATTCATACCGAAAAACGCCATATAATCAAGATATTTCTTTATGGAATCCACTTTGAGAGGACATCCGAAGGAAACATCTATCATAACACCACATTCATCAAAGGAAGCCTTCTGTGATATTTCAAGCTCTTTTTTGCCTTCCGAAATGCCCTTTGCAAGAAGCATATATGCACGGGCAAGGGAAGGAACGGTGTTCCCTCCGACCGTGGCGCATCCGTTGCGGAAGGAAACATAAACACCGTCATGTGATGTTTCTTTTATTTCAAAACCGAATTTTATGCCGAGAAGCTCCTCGGCTTTCTTTTTTATGTTCATAAAGACTCACCTCATTGTCTGTGATTTTATCATATTTCTACGATAAATAATCGTCACATCTTCCAAGTTAAAAGACGGCTGCCGAGAAATTCAGCGGCAACCGTCCGTTAATCAAACAAATGAAAATGCTTTGTTGTTTCTTCGTGTATACTGTCATAGTTTCTGTGTGTTTCCTTGGCGTTGTACCTTTTCTGGATATCGTTGGGAAGCCACATCGACGGCCAGTATTTTTTGATTCGCTTCTCCATATATGAAACATCTCCGAAACCGCAGATATTTGCTATATATGAAATGGGGTGGTTTGTGCGGCTGAGTGCGCCTATTGCACGGCGGACACGGATCATCTGCAGATAGGTGGAATATGTGCACCCGATAGTCTTTTTTATCAGGTTGAAATACTCTGTCTTACTCAAGCCGCTGAGCTCGACAAGCTCTTCTTTGCAGATTTTGATATTGTAATTGAGGTTGATGTAATAAACCGTGCGGAGGAGTGGTATGAACTTTTTCTCAAGAAATTTCTTTGCTGAGGCAAGGATATCTTCCGGAAGTTTGAAGACTCCGGAGGAAAAGAACTTACATAACTTTTTCTGAACTGACGCATAGGAGTGAACAGGTGCTTTCCAGTCATATTTTATAAGTTCGTTGAAAAGTTCATCGGCTGCCGCCTTTTCTTCTTCGCAAAGCTCGAAAACATATTTCGGAGAAAACCCTATAATATCTGAAAATTCATTCAGGAAAAGCCGTGTTATCGCATTTATCCTGTCCGCTTCATAAGGCGCGTCGAAGAAATTGAACATCAGGTCGATGCATATAAGGTCGCATCCTTCAGAATCGGTCGTGATAAAATCGTGCTTTATTCCCGGCGGAACTATAACAAAAGAGCCTTCGGAGCAGTTGTAGGCAACATCCTTGATATAATGGGTGTAGCTGCCTCTTGCACAATACCACATATGAGGGAAATCGTGAAAATGCGGTTCGTCATCCCACTTTCTGCTGTTATCGGTAAAGGTGTTCGGTCTGACGATTATCGGATGATGAGCATAGCGGAACTTTGACCACATACCGCTGACTATATTGACAAGAAATTCTTCGCTCATTATCCCCACCTCCGATACGTAATTGTTTATTATAATATATATAATATCAAACATTTTTGTCTGTGTCTACCACCAAAATAAAAAGGAATAATTTTCTGTATATCCGTTGGAATATATGACGATGAATGCGTTATTTTGTATGATAAAATCTTTATGAAGGTATAATTCTTTTCAGGAGGTTTATGTTATGAAAAAATGCAGAAGAATAATATCATTTATACTTTCGTTCGCACTCATAATTTCGCTTCTGCCGACAACGGCTCTGTTTGCCGCAGATAAAACCGTTACGGTAGATTTCACGGAGGCTTCAGCTCCGCATGCCGATTGCTCGGGAACGGGCTGGGCACTTGTGAGCTCTGAAAGCAAGGTTACGGGAAGCTCCGGCTACGATGTTCAGCGCAGTAACGGCTTGCAGATGGGCATCGCAAACGATGACGGCGCATCAGGCTGGAATTGCCTGCCCTGGCTCTACCCCATATCCAAGGCGGCAGAATCCAAATGGACGATAGAAGTAGATCTCGGAACACAGACACCGGGATACTATAAGCTCGATATGAAGTATGCAACGGTAAGCGTTGCAGGCGGCTTCTATGTCTATGCGGATGATAACTACGCAGGCTATGTAAACTGCTATGAAGCAGGCGTTTCATTCAATACGGGTGGAAATAGAGATGGATCTCTCAATACGGTCTATCTCACACCTGATGCAAACGGCAAGGTGAAGATTGCCTTTATGTATGCAGGAACAGGCGGCGCGGCGTCAGGTCAGTGGAGAGGTATTTCCCTTTTCAAGAGCCTCACTCTCACACCTGTTGAGAACTATACTGCACCTACAGACTATGCTATAGTCGACACTCTTTCGTCCTCGGGCGAAATTGATATGAGCATAGGCGATTCAATAAACTTCACCGCATATCTTGAAAGCCCGACGGCAGGCATACTCCGTACAAACGGCTATAAGTCCGACAGAACGGAAGACTCTGACAATAATTTCAAGGTAAGCATTTCAGGAACAGGTGCGGCTCTTACGGACGGAAACGCAATCGACACGCAGAACGCACTCGGAACAGAATTTGACGGAACGTATAATGGAACGCTTGTTGCACAGACAGCAGGTGTTTCGGAAGTAAAAATAACTGCAACAGCAAACGGAAAAGCTTTCTCAAAGACTGTTAAAGTAACGGTTCACGAAGGCTCAATTCCCGCAAAGAAGGTTACTGTTGATTTCACGGAGCCTTCAGCTCCTCACTCGAATTGCTCGGGAACCGGCTGGGCGCTCGTCAGCTCCGAAAGCAAGGTTACGGCAAATGCAGGCTACGATGTTCAGCGCAGTAACGGCTTGCAGATGGGCATCGCAAACGATGACGGCGCATCAGGCTGGAACTGCCTGCCCTGGCTCTACCCCATATCCAAGGCGGCTGAATCCAAATGGACAATAGAAGTGAATCTCGGAACACAGACACCGGGATACTATAAGCTCGATATGAAGTATGCAACGGTAAGCGTTGCAGGCGGCTTCTATATCTATGCGGATGATAACTACGCAGGCTATGTAAACTGCTATGAAGCAGGTATTCCGTCCAATACAGGTGGAAATAAAGATGCATCTCTCAATACGATCTATCTCACACCTGATGTAAACGGCAAGGTGAAGATTGCCTTTATGTATGCAGGAACAGGCGGCGCGGCATCAGGTCAGTGGAGAGGTATTTCCCTTTTCAAGAGCCTCACTCTCACACCGGTCGAGGACTATGTTGCCCCCTCGGATTATAAGCTCGTTGATACGCTTCCTGAAACCGTTGAGATGTATATCGGTGATACCGTCAACTTCACCGCATATCTCGAAAGCCCGACGGCAGGTGTATTCCATACAAACGGTTATAAATCAGACAGAACGGAAGATGCAGACAACAATTTCAAGGTAAGCATTTCAGGAAATGCGGCTTCTCTTGCAGAGACCAACGCAGTCGACACACAGAACACACTCGGAACAGAATTTGACGGAACATATAACGGAACACTTGTCGGCGATACCGCAGGTGTTTCGGAGGTAAAAATATCTGCAACCGCAAACGGAAAAGCTTTTTCAAAGACTGTCAAAGTAACGGTAATTGACGGTGCAATTCCGCCTTCAACGGTTACACTTGATTTCACGGAAGCAAATATTTCCGCTTCCGATCCTGCAGGAACCTGCAACGGCACAGGCTGGAAGACTCTCGGCGGAGAAAGCAAGCTTGCTTCAGGCTCTTATTGCACACTCATCGGAATGTCAGACGGAAACCGTGTTCTCCGTATATCTCTCGACAACAGTGATGCAAGCTCCGGTTGGAACTGTCTGCCGTGGCTCAATTCACTTTCAAAGGCGGCAAGTTCAAAGTGGACGATTGAGGTTGACCTCGGAACGCGCCTTCCGGGTTATTACAACCTTTCCCTTGATTATTCCACAGTATCAAACGGCGGCGTATTCTATGTCTATGCAGATGATGAGTATGCAGGAATGGTAAACTGTTACGGCAGAGGTCTTTCAAGCGGTCAGGATGTCGTAAAAAATCAGAAACTCAAAACAGTATATCTTACTCCGGATTCCACAAGAAAAGTAAAGATAATATTTGCATATACAAGCGCAGGAAACGAAATTGCATCATGGCTTGCACATTTGCTTGTAAACAAACTTACGCTCACTCCCGCTTCGGAATATACTCCCGATAAGAGCTGGCAGATAAAGCAGACTCTTTCCGAAACGGACACAATCGAAATGTATTGCGGTCAGGAAATTGATTTTACTGCATACGCAATAAACGGAAAGGGCGAAAAGCTCAATGTAAACGGCAGAAAGACAGACAGAAGCGAAGACAGCGATAACATCGTAAAGGTAACGGTCGGTGACAGCAACATTTTATCGCTTTCCGGAAAGGTTGCCTTTGATGCAGGCTTCTCCACGGATACAACCACCGGAAACTCCGAGTTCGTCGGAACATACGAAGGCTCCGTAAAGGCAGTCGGCGAAGGTGAGACAACAGTTGTAATCACCGCGGCAGACGGCGGCGAAACCATCACAAAGACGATAACCGTAAAATCCGTTGATGATCCGATAGAATCCGTAACGGCAATTCTTGAATCGGACGAAATAACAGTAGGCGGCGGCTCGGTTCTCACCCCAGTCATAAAACTTGCAAGCGGAAAGACAATCGATCCGAAAACAGCGGAAACCGAATTCACGGCGCTTACCGACAACATAACGGTATCCGGAAGCAGCGTTATTGCAAAGGCTGAAGGCAATGCAAAAATACATATAAAGAGCACATTCAACAATGTAAGTGCTGAATCCGATATAGAATTTGAAATCAAACCCTTCTCCGGTGAAGGCGAATTTATTGTTGACCTCACAACCAAATCCATTTCGGGAAATCACCGCTCCGCACCGTCGAGCTGGGTGACGGAAGGTTTTGAAGTTGTCACGGCAAAAACCACCGAAAGCATTGATTCAATATTCAATGTCCCCACCGTTGACGGTTATAAGGCTGTCGGAATCGGCTGCTCTTACATGGAATGGCCGCTTGTGAGAAATGCCAAAAACGAAAAGTTTACCATAAATGTAAACGTTCCGAAATCCGGCTGGTATTCGGTCAATATGCTCGGCGTTATCTACAGTGTATCTTCACAGTTTGCAATCTATGTAAACGGAGAATATGTGGGAGATTATAACTTCCATGATAACAAGGGCGGAAACCCATATCTCGGTGAAGAGAAAAAGCTCGGTACGGTATATCTTGCAAAAGGAAAAGCGGAGATAGGCTTCCACGCAGTAAAGAACTATTATAGCGGATATAACTTCCTGACTCCTGTCCATATCAGATTCGTACCTGCAACAGAAACTTATCCGGCAGCAATCGAAAGCAAAATTCCGTCCGCTCTTTCCGTCGGTGAATACAACACCTTTGACGCGAAAACCCTTATGAGTGACGGAAACTACAAAAACTTCGGCTATACAGTTGAAGGCTCTGTTCCGACAGAGGATAACATCATAGAGGTAGCATCTTCCGACAGCAGTGTTGTTGAGGTGAGCGAAGTAATCTTTATAAAGCCCAGTGTCTGGGAAGATTACTCGCAGACAATAGACCCTGCAACATCCACCTATAAGCTCACTGCAAAGAAATCGGGAAGTGCAGAAATTGAAATAAAGGCAACAGTTGGCGGAAAGATCGTGACAATGAAGGAAACGGTTGTTGTTTCCGAAACACCTGTTGTTTCGGCAGGTCTTGATGTTGACCCGAACGGTCTCTTTGTCGGAGACAAACTTAAGCTTTCTCCCTTTGTTGAATTTGAGGGCGGACGCATTTCCTCAACACCTGCCGCAGAAATAAGCTATGAAGTTCTTACTCCCGACATTGTAAGAATTGAAAACGGTGAGATATTCGCAATTTCGGAAGGAAATGCAGAAATTGCAGTATCTGCAACCTTTGGCGGAAAAACAGTAAGAAACATCGTTACGATACCCGTAAAGACGGAAGGACTTGTTGAAGTCGGAATCTCCGCAGGCGGAAGCCAATATATACGCCTTACGGACGATGAAAACGACACAGCTCCGCTCTATATTCACGCAATATCAAATCTCGGAAATGAGCTTGACCTTACGGGAGCAGAAATAACGGCGGAATCCCTCAGTTCCTGTGCCGTTCTTGATGAGGATTATAACATATTCCCGAAGGAAGAAGGAAAAGCTCTCTTCTCGGTAAAGGTAATACTTGCCGGAAGAGAAGTAAGTGCAACTCTTCCGCTTACGGTAGCAAAGGAAAAGACAGGCTCTACCTACTACACACCCGAAAAGGTTGCTGCGGTAAGGGAAAACGTCAAGAAATATACCTGGGCAGAAAACTCGGCAAAAAAGGCAATCAACGGTGCTGATTCCTATGTTGAGAATCTCGATATAATATATGATCTCATCCATTCCGAAGGAATTCCGAGAAACTTCTCCGTGGGAATCGCTTCCGACCAGAACAAGACCGTTTGCCGCTACTGCGGAGTTAAGCTCGGCGTAAAATACGGTACATATCCGTGGCTACACAGTGCACTTCAAAATCCGTGGAAGGTAAAGTGCCCCGATTGTAAGAGTCTTTTCCCGTCAAACGATTTCGGAAGCTTCTACAAGCTTGGTCTTAATGAGTACGGAGAATTCAGCCGTTTGCGTGCACTTGATGCACACAGACAGATGCTTCTTGAAAAAGGACTTCTTTCTCCGGCAGACGATTTGTCAAAAGAACGCCGTGAGATAATCGCAAAGGGCGGAGAACTCACACCCGAGGAACTTGCATACTACGGCTACGGCATTGAGGGCGGATATCTCTATAACAAGATTTATAAATCCATTGACAGTGTTGAAACCGCACTCTTTCGTGAGGGTGAAAAGGTTGAGACCTGGGGTGTTGATGACGGCTTCGGATATATTCCGAGAAAGCCTGACGGAACACCGTATACACTCAAAGGAATGAATGCTCCCACAACACCTGAACGTCACGTATATATTGCGGAATATCTGTTCTACGGCTTGTGGAGATCCAGCGGAACGGACACCAACGGCGGAATACTTTATGTGGCAATACAAAAGCTTCTGAATGCATACTACTATACCGGCGATGTGAAGTACGGAAGGGCACTTGCCGTACTTATCGACCGTATCGCAGACTTCTATGAAGATATGGATATGACCCAGTATGATTTTGAGGCGTGGCGTGCTTCCGATACCTGTCAGGGTAAGGTTTATAACCACAACACCTGGGAAAACGGACCTGCAAGCTACTTTGCAAGAGCATATGACCTTGTATATGACTTATATGATGATGAGTGGGTACTCAATTATATCGCAAACAAGGGGCAGACAGTAAAATTCCGCGATGCGAAAAATTCCGCCTCGCAGATACGCACACACATCGAAGACGGAATCCTACGTGCAATTCTTGAGGGTCTTACGGGTGAAAAGGCAGCTGTTAAAGGGCGTGCGCTTATCGGCGGTAACTTCGGGTATCCGCAGAGCACAAACGCACTCGCCGCAGTTATCCTTGACACTTACCCCGACACCGCAAAATGGCTTGATTACCTTATGTCTCCGGGCTGGAACGCCAATTTGAATTCTCTCGGCGGCGGTATCGAGGAAAAACTTGTAAATGTAGTTGACCGCGACGGTCACGGTGAAGAGAACTCGGAATATAACGTTGACTGGCTCAATTCACTCATAAGCGTTTCGGAAAATCTTGAAAGCTATGACAGATATGAGGCGGCAAACTTCTATAATATGCCGAAATTTGTGAGAATGTTCTATTCCTACATTCCGCTTATGTCAACTTACTACACTCCCGAAATCGGTGACAGCTCTTCAACACTCGGAAAGCTCCACTGGATGGAATCGGGTATTGCACAGAAGGGCTGGGAGAAGCTCGGAGATCCGATATTCGCACAGGTTCTCTATTATCTCAACGGAAACTCGGCAGAAGGACTTCACTACGGTGAAACAGTCAAGAATCCCGAAAGACTTGAAGATGAGGTCCGCAATGTCATAGAAACTTACGGTGAGCTTAACCTCAGCTCGGAACTTATGTCAGGCTTCGGTTTTGCAATGCTTCGTTCCGGCGGCGATTACACGAAAGCTACAACTCCGACCGCACAGGATACCAGAAGAAACGTCTGGATGTACTTCGGACGCGCAGACGGTCACGGTCACTTCGACACGTTGAATCTCGGTATGACGGCATTCGGCTTGAACTTCATGCCCGATCACGGCTATCCCGAAGAAACGGGAACATTCCCTGTCCGTCTTCAGTGGACGAGTTCGACGCTTTCCCATAACACAGTTATGGTAAACGAAATCCAGGGCGGCTCCAACATTACCCGAAGCCGTGCTCAGCACTTTGATGATGACGGCATAGTCGGTGTTATGGATGTTGATGCATCAAAGGTCTATGACGAGATTACCGATATATATCGCAGAAGCGTCGTAACCGTCAAGGTGGATGACGAAAATTCCTATACGGTTGATTTCTTCCGCATAGTCGGAGGTAATGACCATCTCTATTCCTTCCACGCATCAAGTGATGAAATCGCAGAAATTACAGGCCTTGATATGAAGCCGCAGGCTGATGAAAACGGAGAATACGTTGGCTCCTATGCAGGTGCGGATGTCCCCTGCGGCGAAGACCCGAACTCTCCGCAGGAATGGGAATATGAAACGGTATACCCCCGCGGATATACCTGGGTTGACAAAGTAGACCGCGACACAGACCCATCCGAGAAATTTGAAATTGACTTCAAAATAAAGGATTTCAAAAAGGCAATAAGTAATTCATCAGGGCTCCGTCTCCGTATGACAATGCTTGACGGCGGCAACCGTGACGGCAGAAACGTCGAGGTTGCAACCGGAAACGGATACGCTCCGAACAAAGCGGCCAACAAACAGATTCCCTTCTTCCGCTATGTCTTCGTAAAGCATAGTGCAGAAAGCAAAGAAGAAAATCTCAAGACAACCTTCACAACTGTGTTCGAACCCTATCGCAACAACCGCTATATTGCAAGCATCGATGAGCTTGATATGCAGCCGATAAACGGCACACCGTCGGAAAAGGATGCATATAAGGCACTTCGCATTGAACACACAAACAGAAGAGTGGATTATGTTTTCTATTCAACAAACAACAATGTCACATTTGAGGTCGAAACGGAGAGCGGCAAGCTCGCATTCGCAGGCTTTGCAGGTGTTTACACCGTTCAGAACGGAATGAACACATACAAATATCTCCACGACGGAACAGTGCTCGGAGAAAGCACCGGAGTCAACGCCGCAATAACAGGTACGGTTGAAAGCTTTACAGATGATATTTCTTTCTCAAACAGCATAACAATCAGAACAGCTTCTCCGGTTTCCAGCGAAACGACAGATACTCTTTCGGGAAAATATGTGATAGTTGAAAACAGCTTGGATATGAAAAATGGTGCATATAAGATCGAAGGCGCAACGGCTGACGGAAACACTCTCACGCTCGATATCGGAAATGTTACTTTGATTGAGGGACACAGAATAATAACAAATCCCGATGCCGGCTTCATATTCAACATAGAAAACGGACAGAATGCACGTATTCCGCTTACCTTCAGCGAAAAGAATCTTCCGAAATTTGTTTCGGTTCCGCAGAATCTTGCAACCTCTGCCGAAAGTGCCATAAGCACAACCATCGTTGCAGAAAGCCCGCTTGACGGAGTAGGCATCACCTACCGTGCAGATACTCTTCCGAGAGGAGCAACTTTTGACGAAACAAGCGGAAAAATCACATGGAAGCCGACAAGCTCACAGATTGGCAATAACCACTTTGCAATTACGGCAATCGATGATTTCGGACGCGAAAACACACTCCATTTCGTCATAACGGTTTACGGTTCAACCACAGGCGGTGGCGGAGGAGCAACAACTCCGAACATTCCGCAAAAACCCGATACACCAACAGAACCGGAAGTCCCCACAGAGCCTGAAACTCCCACAGAGCCTGAAAAGGATGTACGTTTTGTTGACCTTGGAAACCATGCATGGGCTGAAAGTTCAATCAACGCCCTTGCAGATGAAGGAATAATCAAGGGAACAGGTGAGAACACCTTCTCACCTGCAAACAATATAACAAGAGCAGACTTTGCAATACTTCTGGTCCGTGCATTCAAGCTTGAGAGTGACAACACAGAGAACTTCTCTGATGTTCTCCCGACCGACTACTTTGCAGAAGAACTTGCAGTTGCTCGCAACACGGGACTTGTCAACGGTATCGGCGAGAACAAGTTCGCCCCGCGAAATAACATCACCCGTCAGGATATGATGGTGATAGTATATCGCGCACTTACGGGAATGAACAAACTCAATGTAGGGGACGGCGTCCTCGACGTCCCGCAAGAAAGCGACTTCGACCAAGTCGCAGACTATGCAAAAGAGGCAGTATCTGCACTCATCAATGCAAAACTCATCAATGGCAAAAACGGTCTCATTGACCCCATGGCAAACACAACACGTGCAGAAGTTGCGGTACTTATCAAGAGAATACTTGATTATGTAAAATAATTCAGGGAGGAAAACAAAATGAAAAAAAGTTATTTGAAAAGAGCAATGTCCTTTATTCTTTCCCTCGCACTCGTATTTTCGCTGGTTCCCTCGCTTGTAAGCGCAAGCGATGCGACAATCACGGTTGATTTCACAGAGCCTTCGTCCCCGAGCACCAATTGCTCGGGAACAGGCTGGGCACTTGTAGGCTCTGAAAGTAAGGTTACGGCAAATGCAGGCTACGATGTTCAGCGCAGTAACGGCTTGCAGATGAGCATCGCAAACGATGACGGCGCATCAGGCTGGAACTGCCTGCCCTGGCTCTACCCCATATCCAAGGCGGCTGAATCCAAATGGACAATAGAAGTAGATCTCGGGACACAGACACCGGGATACTACAAGTTCGATATGAAGTATGCAACGGTAAGCGCTGCAGGCGGCTTCTATGTCTATGCGGATGATAACTACGCAGGCTATGTAAACTGTTATGAAGCAGATGTTCCGTTCAATACAGGCGGAAATAAAGATGCATCTCTCAATACAGTCTATCTCACACCTGATGCAAACGGCAAGGTAAAGATCGCCTTTATGTATGCAGGAACAGGCGGCGCGGCATCAGGTCAGTGGAGAGGTATTTCCCTTTTCAAGAGCCTCACTCTCACACCTGTAAGCAATTACACCGCTCCTTCGGATTATGCACTTGTTGATACACTCCCGACAGGAACAACGGAAATGAATACAGGCGATGCCATCGACCTCACCGCATATCTTGAAAGCCCGACGGCAGGCGTATTCCATACAAACGGCTATAAATCCGACAGAACTGAAGATGCAGACAATAATATAAAGCTTAGCATCACAGGCGAAAGCGTGGCTCTTTCGGAAACCAACGCAATTGACACACAGAATGTACTCGGAACTGAATTTGACGGAGTGCTCAAAGGAAAACTCACTGCCGTGAAGGGCGGAACTTCTGTTGTCACACTCTCGGCAACCGCCAACGGTAAGGCATATGAAAAGAAAGTCGTTATTGATGTTATTGAACCTGAGCCGCACGAGATTACCATTGACTATACAAGAGATTCGATAACATGTGAAAACAACACGGTTTCAAGCACATGGCAGGCATACGGCTTCAGCTTCGTGTCAACAGGTGCAAGAAGTGCTATTCCGCCCTATAAGGTCGGCAACTATTCTGCATTCCGTGTAACAACTTCCTGGCAGGAATGGCCTGTTGCAAGCAAATATGAAGGCAATATGTATATAGTCAGCAAGAAGATACACAATGCAGGCTGGTATTCGGTAAAGGTCCTCGGCGGTATATATAACAACTTCACACAGTACTCTATATATGTTGACGGAAAATATGCAGGTGACTATAACTTCCACGACGGAACAATATTAAGCTCACAGCCGTATCAGCTCGGCGAGGAAAAGAAGCTCAATGCAATCTATGTCCCTGTAGGTGATGTTGAAATCGGCTTCTATGCAAGAAAACAGTATACCGGAGAAAACTACTTTATTCCGATTTATTTAAAGCTCACCCCCGTTGAAGCACCGACTGTCACATCTGTTGAAACCGAGATTCCGTCAGAGCTCTCCGCAGGCGAAAGCGCAGACCTTACCGCCCGTGCAAAAATGAGCGACGGAACATACAGGAGCTTCGGATATAAGACTGACGGAACAAAGCCGGAAGATACAAACATAATCAAGGTAACATCATCAGCTCCCGATGTTATTGAGGTATCCGATGTTGTATGCATTGAAGACAGTGTCACCGGAGATTATACGCAGGTAATCGATCCTACGAAAACAACATATAAGCTTACCGCAAAAAAATCAGGTAAGGCAACAGTTACGGTAACTGCACTTGTTGACGGTGTGGAGACCAAGAGCTTTGAGAAAACCGTCACCGTTCCTTCTGCAGACGTCGATGCAGAGGATATAGATACAAATATCTCTTATCTCGTCCGTGCAAAGGATAGTGCAAACAACTCCAAAATCACCGTTTCCGATGCATCATATACCGTGAACGGTGTGAACGTCGGAGGATGGACAGTTGGAAAGAGCTTCACCGTAACAGCGGATGCAGAAAACTTTGCATACTGGGCAAATTCAAACGGAACTCCCGTAAGCACGGATGCAAGCTATACCTTTGCTCCGAAGAGCAGCTTCACACTTGAAGCAGTCTATGTTCCTTCAAACGCAACAACAAAAACAGTTCATTTCTGGAATTACAACAAAACCTTCATAGGAGAAGTTGTTGCAGAAGGCGAAAGCCTTGGCAATAAGATGCCGCAAAATCCGACTCTCAACGGTTGGAACTTCACGGGATGGGCTTCGGAAAAGACAAATGCATTTGATGCAAACACACTTCTCACAGACCCCGTCACCCGTGTTGTTGCACAGTTTGATGCGATTGAAAATAACTTCTCCGTAAAGGTAAGCGGAGTTGAAAAAGGAAAATATACATACGATTCACCTGTCAGAATAACTGCACCCGAAGCACCTGAAAATAAAGTGTTCTCACACTGGGTTGTTACCGGAACAGATATCATCGTTTGCTATGAAAGCACAATGGACTTCTATGTATGGAACAACGTTGATCTGACCCCGGTATATGCAGATGCAACACCTGCAAAGGTTCCGACAGTAGTGCTTGATAAGGTAAACGACAATGAATACTTCATTGCATATGTCGTTCCCGAAGGATATACTGCAGTTGATGCAGGTATCGTATTCAGCGAAAACGGACTTCCCGGCGTCAAGAGCTCAGATTCAAAAGCAAGTGTTAAGAGTGTCGGCGCAATGGGACAGTTTACCGCAGCTCCCGGTGACGCTGCACAGACAAAAGCACGTGGCTATGTAATGTATAAAGACAACGCAACAGGCGCACTCCGTGTCCTCTATTCAAAATAAGTTTTAAAAGTCAAAAACCCCCTTGCCGTGCACAGGTTCAGTAAAAACGGACAATAGACAAAAGCCCCCTAATGTAGGAAAATAGAAGTACTACATTAGGGGGAATTGCTATGTCTAGAAAGAACTATACGCACATTCAGATACTTTTGCCTGAAATCAAAGCAATGAT
>JAZSHZ010000289.1:0-5363 GCA_045533555.1 Eubacteriales bacterium | reverse complement strand
TTCTTCTTCCTGTGCCGTAGAAATAAGGTTTTTTAGGTGTATACATTATTTAACCTCCTCATAAGACGTGAAAGCTACCGGCTTCTGTGCAGCATGTGTGTGCTCAGCGCCTGCGAAAACTTTGAGGCGACCAAGAGCCTTTCTGCCGAGAACGTTTCTCGGAATCATGCCCTTAACTGCAAGCTCCATAGCGAGTTCCGGCTTCTCTTCCATAAGGATGCGGTAGGGAACCTCTTTGAGGCCGCCAACATAACCGGAATGTGTACGGTAATACTTCTGAATAAGCTTGTTGCCTGTGAGAACTGCCTTAGCAGCATTGACGATAACTACGAAATCGCCGCAATCAACATGCGGAGTGTAGTCAGTCTTGTGTTTGCCGCGAAGAAGAACAGCTGCCTGAGCTGCTGTCTCGCCGAGAGGCTTGTTCGCAGCATCGAGAATGTACCACTTGCGGGTAACAGTTTTCTCATTTGCCATAAATGTAGACATTTTATGCCCTCCGTAATTTTAATCTTCGTAATTGATTCTCTAAGTATCGTGAAAAAAGAATGTAAAAAAACATTCCCTTTTTACGTTACTTAGTATATAATCTTATTACGAGCAGTACTTATCTTACACTTTTTTGATTGAAATGTCAACAACAAATTTTCAATTTTTTAATTTATATTTTTCAATCTCTTGAAAGCTCTTGTTTTCTCTCTTATACTCTCATATTCTCACAACGCAAAATAAAATTTATGGTGGTGTTTTGATATGCAACGTATACTTAGTTTGACCAGAAAGTGCATTGCGGAATATAAAATGATTAAAAATGGCGATAAAATAGCCGTTGGAGTTTCAGGAGGCAAAGATTCTGTTCTAATGTTGATGGCATTGTCTCGATTGCGCAGATTCTATACGGAAAGCTTTGATATAAAGGCGATAACGATAAACTCGGATCCGGCAAAAAATGATTATATGCCGATAAAGAAACTTTGCGATGAAAATGATATAGAGTATTCGGTTGTTGACAGTAATATATTTGAGATTATATTTGATATAAGAAAAGAAGAGAACCCATGTGCACTATGTGCGAAAATGAGAAGGGGAATGCTCCATGATGAAGCATTGAGACTCGGATGTAACAAAATTGCATTGGGGCATAATTTCAATGACGCGGTAGAAACGTTTCTTATGTCACAGATTTTTGAGGGGAGAATATCTTGTTTTTCTCCTGTTACATATTTGGATAGAAAAGGCTTATGGCAAATCAGACCATTTTTATATGCTGATGAATATCTCATAAAAAGAATTACGAAAAAATTAGATCTTCCCATAGTCAAAAATCCTTGTCCTGCAAACGGCAACACAAAGAGACAGGAAATCAAAGAATTTGTCGCGAAAATGAATTCGCAATATCCGGGATATTCAACGAAGATTTTTAATGCTATGCAGAGATATCCGCTCACGGGTTGGGAAAAGCTTGATACTGACCCAAGACGTTCAAATAAAAATATAGCCAAGGCAGAAATTTAATCTGCTTTGGCTATCAAGTCTTTGATGGCTTCTCCGGCAATTATAAGTCCGGCTGTGCCAACAGCCCAGACGGAACTTCCTGGGGTTCTTTCCTTTATGACGGGGAGCTCTTCGGAGTAAACTACTTTCAAGTGTTTTATTCCGCGTATTCCAAGTTCTTTTCTCATTATTTTTGCAAGCGGACAAACTTTTGTTTTGTTTATATCAGCGACTTTAAATAATGTTGCATCAAGTTTGTTTCCTGCACCCATAGCGGATATGATCGGAATATTTCTTGTTTTTGCTTCGCAAATCAAACTGATTTTATCGGTTACACAATCAATTGCATCAATAATATAGTCTGGCTTTTGCGAAAAAAACAATTCTTTTGTTTCAGATGTATAACGAGTGGGGCAGGCGATTATTTCCGCGTCTGAATTAACATCGCGAAGCCTTTCGGCCATAACCTCGGCCTTGTTTCTTTCGAGTGTACTCGTCAGGGCACAAAGCTGACGATTGATGTTTGATTCGTTCACGGTGTCAAAATCAACAAGCGTGATTTTTCCGATACCACATCTCGCGACGGCTTCCGCGGCATATCCGCCGACACCGCCCATGCCGAAAATCATTATATGATAATTTGAGAGGGAAGAGACCTGGCTTTCTCCAACTAATGTTGCCAGACGTTCGAATTTTTTTTTCATATAATAAATTCCCCCGCAACTGCCGTGTGTATCAGTTTATAACCTGCACGATTGCAGGTGGGTTTCCTCTCCTTAAATTCATGTGCTTCCAACGTCCGATACGCAGAAAACATATCGGGAGGCCTGCTATCCATTAAGGAAGTGCGGAGTCCCGTTTTAGTAATGTGGGTTTAAAATGATACATCACAAACAGAGCAGGGTGTTGACCTACCTTATTAATATATTATTGGTAAAGTTCGGATAAAACTGAGAGTTTGTACGAAATATTATTCGTCTTCATCGAGCGCTTCGTCCATAAAAGCCTCATATGCAGCTTCGAGCTCTGCTTCGTCATCGACCGAAGCGAGGATTTCTTCTCCATTTTCGTCTTTATCGAGGCGAAGTATGATGATTTCGGAAACATTCTCATCATCGTTTTCTGCATCCGCTTCTGTGAATGCAAGATACATTTTGCCGTTAAGTTCAATTGTGTCGATGTGTTCGAATTCGTATTCGTTTCCTTCTTCATCTGTGAGGGAAATGATATCTGCGCCGAATTTGTTATCCATAGTATTCACACTCCTTCATAACTTTATATATAGAATATATTAGTTTTCAGAATAAATCAATAGGAAAAATATTAAATATTATTTTTTGAAAATTTCACTTGACTTTCGGTTAATATAGTGTTATACTTTATTAAGTTAAAAGAAAGTAGGGCTTACCCGTCCTCACCTCAAGCGATGTAAAGAGGTAAACAAAGTTACTTGAATGGCTGGTTTATTCAGAAATTGTTTGAGCACGGGCAAGGTATGTCCGTGCTTTTTAAGTTTTGGAGGTGCTTTAGTATCAGCAAGTTAGAACATCAAATCAATGAAGAAATTCGCGATAAGGAAATTCGTCTTATCGATGCGGAGGGTAATCAGGTAGGTGTCGTATCTATCGAAGAAGCCTTGAATCTTGCAGAGGATGCAGATCTCGATCTTGTTAAGATTGCTCCGCAGGCTGTTCCGCCTGTATGTCGTATTATGGACTACGGCAAATTTAAATTTGAGCAGGATAAGCGCGAGAAAGAGGCGCGAAAAAACCAGCGCGTTATCGAAGTGAAGGAAGTTCGTATGACGCCGAGCATTGATGTGCACGACTTCGAAGTTAAAATGAACAATGCGATCAAGTTCCTTAAGGCTGGATGCAAGGTTAAGGTGGCGGTCAGATTTAAAGGCCGTGAGCTTGCTCACACAAACATCGGAACGGAGCTTCTCAACAGATTTGCAGAAGGCTGTTCTGAGTTCGGCAACCTTGATAAAGTTCCGAAGCTTGAAGGACGTCAGATGGTTATGTTTTTGACTTCTAAGGTTCCGCCGAAATCAAACTAACAAGTATTAAACGAGAGGAGAAATAAAAATGCCTAAAATTAAAACACACAGCGGTGCATCTAAGCGTTTCAAGGTTACAAAGAACGGCAAAGTCAAGATCAACCGTGCTAACAGACGCCATATCTTGAACAAGAAGAGCACAAAGCTTAAGAGAGGTCTTCGCCAGGCAGCATATGCATCGCCGGCAAACGAAGCAACGCTCAAGCGTTTAGTTCCTTACAATTAAAATTAACTTAACGAAACAGGAGGCTTTTAAGAATGGCTAGAGTTAAAGGCGCTATGATGACGCGCAAAAGAAGAAAAAAGATCTTAAAACTCGCAAAGGGTTATTGGGGTGCAAAATCCAAGCACTTTAAGATGGCTAACCAGGCTGTCATGAAGTCGCTCACATATGCTTATGTTGGACGTAAGCGCAAAAAGCGTGATTTCCGTCGTCTTTGGATCACGAGAATCTCTGCTGCTGCAAAGATGAACGGCATGAACTATTCTCGCTTTATGAACGGATTGAAGAAGGCTAATGTTGATATCAACCGCAAGATGCTTGCTGACATTGCTCATAACGATCCGGCTGCATTTGCAAAACTCGCAGAGCTTGCAAAATCCAAGATATAAACTTTTTTGGGGTAAACAAAACAGAATACATCATTTGAAAACTTTTTGAGGTATTAAAATGAAAAAGAAAAAATCAAAGGTTGCCATAATCGGTGCAGGTTTTGTCGGAGCTGCTTCTGCATATGCAATTGCATTGAAAAAGATATGCTCTGAGCTTGTCCTTATTGATGTTAATGCAGATAAGGCGATCGGCGAGGCTGCTGATATTGCTCACGGTCTTCCGTTTATCGGTTCAATGGATGTTTATGCAGGAGACTATTCTTGTGTCAAGGATTGCGATGTTATCGTTGTAACTGCGGGTGCTAACAGAAAACCCGGAGAGACAAGACTTGATCTTGCAAAGAAGAATACAGCGATCGCAAAGGATATCACCGCTAATATTATGAAGTATTATAATGGCGGTATCATTCTTGTTGTAGCTAACCCTGTTGATATTCTTACTTATATGATTCAGAAGTGGACTGGTCTTCCGAATGGTATGGTTTTGGGTAGCGGAACAACTCTTGATACAATCCGTTTCAGAAGCTCGCTTGCTTCAATTACAGGAATTGACTGCACAAATATTCACGGATATATTATCGGTGAGCATGGCGATTCTCAGGTTCCCGTATGGAGTAATACTCATATTGCGGGTATCGAAATTGAGGATTATTGCAAGACAAACGGAATTCTTTTCAATGATGAAGTTAAAACAAATGTTCTTGAACAGGTCAAAACCGGTGGCGCTGAGATAATTAAGCGTAAAGGCGCGACATACTATGGTGTTGCGGTTTGCGTAGCGACATTGGTTGACTCGCTTATGCGTGACAGTGATACAATCAGAACGGTCAGCACGGTTCTTGATGGACAGTTTGGCGTATCGGATGTTGCGTTGTCGCTTCCGACTATCATCGGTTCGGGCGGAGCGAAGAAAGTTATTCTCCCGAATATCACAGAAGAGGAAATTGCTCTTTTCCGTAAGTCTGCAGAGGCTTGCAAAGCTGTCTTGGATAGCTGTAAATAATGAAAAAAAGGCGGAAGATTCCGCCTTTTTTATTTAGACCCCGTTTGCAAATTATGCACAGGTTCAGTAAAAACGGACAATAGACAAAAGCCCCCTAATGTAGGAAAATAGAAGTACTACATTAGGGGGAATTGCTATGTCTAGAAAGAACTATACGCACATTCAGATACTTTTGCCTGAAATCAAAGCAATGAT
>JAZSHZ010000114.1:0-3447 GCA_045533555.1 Eubacteriales bacterium | reverse complement strand
GATATACGCTTCGCGTATGAGGGAACGGATATTATATCATATTTGCATCACAAATATATCATTGAATCGCAATGTAATTTACAAATTAAATCGGGAGGTGCGCTCATGAACTGCATAAATGCTTTCGCCCGTATGCTTCGGGAATCGGATAACATCGTCTTCTTCGGCGGTGCCGGTGTATCGACGGAAAGCGGTGTCAAGGATTATCGAAGCGAAGATGGGTTATACAACACGGTAAAGGATTACGGAGTCTCCCCCGAGGAGATTCTGAGCATCGGCTTTTTCAGGCAGAACCCCGATGTGTTCTATCATTTTTACAGGAATTATTTCATTACGGATGCCGCTCCCAATCCCGCTCACCAGGCGCTTTCGGAGCTTGAGAGAATGGGAAAACTCCGCGCAGTCATCACACAGAACATAGACAATCTTCACCAGACCGCAGGAAGCCGTGAAGTCATCGAGCTTCACGGAAACACGAGAGAATTCTTCTGCGATTCCTGCAAAAAAGCGGAGGACACAGAAAAGGTTCTTGATGTTATTCTGCAGGGCAATGTTCCGAAATGCTCCCACTGTGGCGGTTTGCTTCGCCCGCGAGTTGTTATGTATGGCGAAATGCTTCACGAAAATGTCCCTGAGACGGCAATATGGCATATTGAAAATGCAGATTTGCTGATTGTCGGCGGAACATCACTCGTTGTTCAGCCTGCTGCATCGTTTATCCGTTATTTCCGAGGCAAGCATCTTGTCATCATTAACAAGCTGGAGACCAATTTTGACAAAAACGCCGACCTTGTTATTCGTGATCCGATCGGAGAAGTTTTTGAAAAAGCGATGAAAGAAATCTGATAGCAAAAAACAACGCTCAATGCGTTGTTTTTTATTCCCTGTATTCCGCGGCGAGAATATCGCCGTTTATCCTATCGACAAAATACACCATAGGACCGAGAATCCCGTCCTGCGTTGTGTTGAAGGTTATTTTATATAGCGGTATCCCAACAAGCGACTTCTTTTTATCAAATCGGTATATCGAAGGCTCACTTTCAAACACAAGCGACTCCACCTTCGGATCATCGAGATTCGTTATCGTTTTGATGCTTTTCATATCAAACTTTTCAACGATCACATCTATCGCCGTCTGCGGTGATATTTCGGGCGGTGCATAGTCCATCCCCCATGTTGAAAACAAAACAGGTCTGTTGTTTTCCATCCGATGCATATCCGTTATATAGACACACAACACCATAACGACAAGAAGAACTATCGACACCATTCCAATGATTATCTTTTTCATAATTTTCTAAATTTCCTTTTCAAAAATCAGGTCTATTTCCTGCGTGTGTCCGGTTCCGCGCTGCTTTGTCGGGATGAAACCGACATATCGCCAGCCTTCTTTCGCTCTCTTATCTATTATTGAGCGGTAATCTGCGATGTTGTAGACAGTTCCCGAACCGAAGCCCCATCCTCCGAGTTCACAATTTACCGTTTCATATTCATATTTATACATCTTTTTCCTCCTCCAATTTCCCGCCGCACTTCGGGCAATGCTTTGGAATCTCCCCGCGGACATTCATAAGCGAATATCCGCAATACGGGCAATTATAGAAAACAAGCGCTTGAATCAATGCGACAAAAAAGACGATACTTCCCGCAACCGCAAAACCGAGAGATCTTTTTTCATTTTCAAAGCATATGCCGAGCGCAATAATGAGTATACCCACGGCAAAGCCTATCCACATCAAGTTTCTGCTTTTTCTGTAGTTCATACAATAACACCTTTTTCACGTCTTGTCACGAACAGTTCATACGTCAAGATTGTTTTCATATTCCGAAGCGTCAATAATTATTCTTTTGCAGTTGGGGCAACAATCACTTTCTACCTGATTGGGTGACAACAGAGGCACTTCAAGATGCAATGCATATTTTTCTTTTCCATCCGGAAGTGTGCTGATCTTGTGCTTTCTCTCACTCCAGATCGCGTTGCCGCAATTGAGATATCCTTTTATCATTTCAGTATTGCAAAACGGACATTTCATAAAAGCACCTCGCTTATATAATTTCGCGGAGTTTATCCAAAAAAGCTTCTTCCCCAATAGTATTTATTTTGAAGAATACCGCCTGACTTCCGCCGGAGGTTATGGCGGATATACATACAGTGTTCCCTCGCCCGAGAAGCGTCACATTCATACTCACGCGATTTTTACCCATAAAACTATACCTTTCAAACACTCTGACACTGCATCTGACATCTCCCGCGCGGAAATCACTTCCGTCTTCGAGACTTGCCGATATGCTTCCCTCAAGTATTCCGTTTTCAATTCTTGCGAGAATTTCATCGAAATTCCCCGTTATTGTCTTTTCAAGCTTTGCCATATTTATTCTCACTTATCGAATTTCGTTTCCAATCAACACATTCCCTTGCTTATCCGTTATGATCTCGCCAAAATGCTTTCCGACTTCAACGGGATGCGACAGCTCGGGAGAGCGATTTCCTTCTTCCGGATGCTCCCAGGAATACGCAATCTTTTTATGCAAAAATCCGAACCCATCCTCCGCCACAACATAAACGGTAAGATCATCCTCGCCCGTAAGATCATATGTTTCTTTGAAGGGTATATCTATTTCGCCGTAGGCAAGATTGCTTATCGCCTGAAATTCTTCGAATTGTTTTTTTAGATCTTCCGTTATATTCTTCCGCGCAATTTCTTTTCCTCCGACCTCGGTGATAAACTCATAATTTACAAATTCGCCTTTTTCTTTTTGCTCATCAAGATAATATCCGACAAAGAAATCCCCTTCGACGGTCAGCTTGTCATCAGCCAATGTCGCATATTGCGCCGCAATATCGCCGCCCTTTATTTCCGGCAGATATTTTGACCATATACCCTCAATATTTATTTCTTCAAGATATTCCTTCTTTTCTTCCCCGTTTTCGTAGACCGTTATAAGCGGAACGGTGTTCTCCGTCGCAAAAACATCTGCCGATACCACGGCAGAAAACATTCCGTTTTCACTCTTTTTCATTTCCGTGGTTTTTCCACACAATGCAACCGACAGCCTCGTATTTCGACTTATTGATTTCGGCATAACTGATATATGTATTTCCGCGGTTCGTGAATCCGCATTGAACTGCCCGAATTCATGGTCTGCGTTTTCAAAAAGGCTTGCCGCTTTCTTCATTTGCTCGTCGACATTTCTGTATATCGAGGATATCTGCGTTTCAAGACGCGCAATATCATTTGCGCGGTTATTTTCTATGCTTCTGATTTCCTTTCTGATATTATCAAGCCTTGCAAATAAAGTAAAAACCGCAATCACAAGTGCTATGATGACCACCTGATAAAACAGTATCTCTTTCTTTTTCATATTCCTATCCCCACTTATTTGTATATTAGATAATTTCACCTGCGAAAAAGTTTCAACTTCGCTTTTCTTTTACTATATCACGAA
>JAZSHZ010000077.1:0-2707 GCA_045533555.1 Eubacteriales bacterium | reverse complement strand
TCACCTCTCGACGTACCAACGTACTACTTCGGGTTCGGTTTGAATAACCTTGCACCCTTTTGGATAATCTCTCAGCGTGTCGATAAGTTTATCGACACGCTGAGACGGGCGATTTCTCGCCCGTCTTTGGGGGTGGAGTGGGATATCAATACCACAAAACTGTTCTTTCTTCGGGTAACTTTTTTAAATTCGACAACCGCATCAATTCATATCTTGCATGCGTCGCAAAAGGTGAATGCATATAAATTGGAGCTTTTTGCAAGAAAACAATTTCTCCAGAAATAGAATCTATCTCGATGTGCCCAAATTCAGCTTCTCCTTCCGGATAATAATCTGCAGATATCGTATTACCTTCTCTTTTTATGTTTCTCAAGATTAGCATAGTATTCGTCACTCTCCTTTGGAAATGTCAAGAAAAGTGCAGTCAAAAGATCCCCTAAATAAATCAGGCGGCGGTCCTTGCACGGACGGTCTGTATGGCAGCTTTATCGGTTGGGGATTTTGGGTTGGCGCTTTCCGCAGGGTTGTATGCGAATGCGGGCGGTCGAGGACGCCCGCCCCTACGTTAGTTTGTGCGGCGGTTCGATTCATCGCATAGGGAACGACCTGTATGTTGTTCCGCGTTGGTTCTGTTTCGGTGGATGTTTTGCAAGTCTCTGTTTGATGTTGTGTAGGTGTTGCTGATTTTCGCGGAATTGGATGATGCCCGCGAGGTTATTTCCGAACGCGGGTCGTCGGGGGTGCCGCGGTCTGCGGAATCACTCCTCCTTAGGTGTGGGTAGTTATCTGATTATTGAAGCTTTTTGATTGTTGCTATGACAAAATATACTATACAAACTATGATTGCAAGCACTGCAATAAAAATCACAGCTAATGGGATTGCTATAATCAGCCAATACGGCGGCCCTGCACTTATTTCACACGTGAGATTTTCTCCGTCTGCCCCGATGTTCAATGCCACGCTTCCGCTTTTATGCCCATATATATCCGCTTCATCGGTTAAGCCGAGAACATTTCCGAATTCATCAAGATATGCAAGTTTTACAGCTTTGTATTTTTTCCTGAATTCATCGAGCGAACCGTCAGTATCCGATATAAACTGCACACAGTACCAACCGTCCCCTATATCAAAGGGTTTCATTTCGGAAAAAGAATTTTTGATATGAAAAGTGTAGCTTTGGAAATTATCATTATATGAAACTATTTCGCTTTTTTCGGACATTCCGAATTTTGCGCCGTTTTCCGCATTGAATTCCGTATAATCTTCATCGGACCCGTCAATACGAATAAGCAAATCTACATACGCTGTTCCCTCCGGCATATTATCAATGTCTATATCACACATAATAACATCGGAAGGAATCCATGCAAATACATACTGTAAAAGCATACATACGGACAAGATAATCAATATAATTTTTTTCATTTTCTTCAACCCCGCTTTTTAGATATACACTGTAGAGACAAAGGGACATATCGTTGGAAAACTTTGTCAGGTTCTTTCTTCCTTGCTTCTGTTCTGTTTAAATAATCATCGATTGTTTTTGCTATTTCAGGCCCTCTCCACGATGATCCGTCACTGTTATAAATAGCATATGTGCCATTATTAAGGCGCGTAATCGAGACAATGTGCACTGCATCAAGCAAATCAGGAGAGTTTGTGTGAGTCAATATGTATGTATCTGCCTCCGGTATGTTTTCTTCTGTAATTTCCTCTCCTTCACGCAGTTCTACATTATAACCTTTTTCCTTAAAATAATCGCCTATCTCATAAGAGTTTGTTCCTAATAGCCCGAAAGCCATTTGCCCATCGTTCTCGAATCTCCTATTTATATTTTTCAGATCTTCGTGATCCCCTAACGTTTTCAATGAATTATAAACGGCCATCATTTCACACCCATTTTCGTTCATTGTAGTTACACCATACTTAAGAGATGGAATAATTCCAGTATTTTGCACATTCAAATACGGTCTGTCTTCTCCTCCAACGGGAGCCAAACCATCATTGTGGCTATAATTTAATTCTCCTAATCCGGCGTGCAACACTTTAGAAACGAAGGTTAAAGGTGAAGTGTATCCATTTGCCGTTGAAAAAATAGATGGATTCTCTTGAGCAATATCATAAACTTTCATAAAAATGTTTATTACATCATCAAGTTTCCCATAATCGTTCAATGTTGAAGAGGCAGCATCAATTATATTCATTTGCTTGGCTCTCTGCATAAAAGTTGAAATTCCATCCCCTGTGGTATCAACTTTATCTGCAACATCCGACATTCCTCTTGCAACCGTATCAAGCATACGGTTCCATTTGCTTTCCTCTTCGCGGTCTTGGTTGAAGCCTTCGAGAAATGCTCTGTCTTCCTCATCGGTTATGTACTGTTTTCTTCCAGGGCTTTGAGGTTCGGTGATGTTCTCTCTTTCCCGCATTGCCCATTGCATCATATCCTGCGAACGGCGGTTTTGCGGAGTGCTTTGCACATTCGTTTGCTGTTGTTTCGGCTTCACTTGCATTTGATTTGCCGCCCAATCAAGCTTATCGGCGGTGCTTTCCTTTCGGAAGGCTTCCCAAAAATCTTCATAGTCCTTTTCCGTGACATTATCGCCGACGATTTTGACAGGGGAATCATAGGCGGGTGCAGTTTGCTTTCCATACTGTGTCATCTTCGGCGGTCCTTGCACAGACGGTCTGTATGGTAGCTTTATC
>JAZSHZ010000250.1:0-6387 GCA_045533555.1 Eubacteriales bacterium | reverse complement strand
ATTGAACTGCACCAAATTGTGCGGACAGCACAAAAACAACCCCTATGGTAAAGATATTAAGCGACATACTGGCTTCGTTTTTCAAGCGGAGTCAGTTTTGTTTTTGTTTGAATTCTATCATTGTTATAAAACTGTATGTATCTATCTATCAGAAGTCGCGCTTCTTCAAATGTTTTCAACTTTGCACGATATATGCATTCTGTCTTGAGAATCGAGAAGAAATTTTCCGCCATAGCATTGTCATATGGATTGCCTTTGCTTGACATTGATGGCGTTATGTTGTATGATTGTGTTAGCTTAAAATATCCGTGTGAGGTATATTGAAAGCCTTGGTCACTGTGGAGTTGCAGCTCTGCAGTGACTTTTTCTTTTCTCTTCGCCTCTCTTATTGTATTTAATACTAGGTTGACAGTTTGCTGTGTTCCGGTTCTGTAAGAAACAATACTGTTGTCGTATAAATCCCGTATGATAGAAAGGTATAGAACGCCTTGCTTGGTTTGTATGTATGAAATATCGGTTGCCCACTTTTCATTGGGCCTATCTGTTTTAAAATCTTGTTTCCAAAGATTATTGTATCGATGAAAGTGTTGGTCGTATTTGTAGAATCTGCGTCTTCTGATGACGGACAGTAAATTATATTTTTGCATTATTCGTAGAATGGTTTTTGGATCTTTGTGTATTCCGTTTCGTTCTAACCAAATATGCACCCTACGATAACCGTAAGTTTTTCCGCATCGTTCTTGGCATTCCTTTATTTTTTCAGCAAGCGGCAAATCTTTTGCAGGTATTTCCATTCTTTTGACATGGTCATAGTAGCCGCTTCGTGACACTTTAAAAAAACGGCACATCTCACTTATTGAGTATTTGTCCTTGTTGCGATAGATAACCATATATTTTACACTTGTCCTCACTTCCTTTCTGTAAGCAAGAGAAAATCCCGCATCAATTCATTTTCCATTTCCAATCTTTTTATATATCTTTTCTTCGTTGCAAGTTCGTACTGTAGCTGTGTAACTTTGCTCAATTGTTGAATTGAGGGTGGTAATATTATCCCATCTTTTCGTGGTCTCCCCTTATGCTTGATTTCTATGTTGGAAAAAGCTTTCCGCTGATTACGATGATAACGCCTGAAAAAATCTTCTATTTTCTCGCGAGAAAATCCCAAGCGTTCACCAATTTGGCGTTGTGTTAACCCTTGTTCTCTCAGCTCTAATATTTCTCTTTCGTATTGTTTGATGTGTCGGTATTCTCTAGGCATAAAAATCCCTCCTATGGTTTTTATTATACCATAGGAGGGTGTGCTTTTTCATTGTCCGTTTTTTACGGTTCTGTGCAGATTGAACTTCCTTGCTTTTGGTTTTTTAACTGTCAATTACCATTCGACATCCGTGTGGAAGGAGAAGGTGTATGTTCCCTCAAGGACATCGTGATAAATTTCCGAGAGCTCCCAATTAAACGTATTCTTGAAGAAAGAATAAGAGACATAAGTGGTTCCGTCCTGCATAATGACCTTTGGAACATAGCGGAGCTTTCCGTCAAAATATGCGGCAGTTGAGTTGTTCGTCAGCATAAATGATTTAAAGCCCGGAAAATAGTCGCAGGTTGCAGTGACCGTGCCGTTTGAATACGTGATAGAAACCGTGTCATCGTAGGCATCCTCGAGAAGACCGCGGAGCGGAACATAATATTCGCCGTTTTCACAAATGAGCCTATCTGCGCTTGCAGATACATAATAATGCGGATATTCAGGGACATATTCTTCGGTTTCGACAACGATATCCTGCTCAACGGTAAATGAGTTTTCATCGGTAAGAGTCGGGAAGGATGGCGTTGTTTTGCCGTATTTGCTCATTTTTGCAGAATATTTGAAGGTGAAATCAAGCTTTCCTTCGTTCTTATATGGCCATTCCATACCGATTGCGGAGGAGAAAAACTCTTCAATGTTAATTGAGAAATCGGCAGTTGCGTCCATTCGGTTGAGCTTTCCCGAGAGAAGGGAGCAGGTGATGGTTATTCCATCCTCTCCGAGGATTTCAAGGCTGTCTATCATAGCGAGAACGGGATCTATCTCAATATCGCCGAAGCCGTTCAGTGCTTCATTTTCGGGCGGTGTGTTGCCTATGGATTCCTCAATAAACGGAATAAATTCCTTCATCATTCCAATAAGGCCGTCGTTGTCGAGCTTTATCGTGTAGGTTACTCCGTTAAAGGAAACATTGGCATATTTCGAATAAATCTCTGAGGCGAAGGCGCTGAAGGAATCGATATATTCCTTGCTGAGAAAATTCTCAAGCGTTTTGATGATCTCCTGCACATCGTTTTCACTCATAAGCTCGAAGATATCCATCACCGCATATTTATTCTGGAACGGAGTGAGATAGATGATTTTATATACGGGCTTTGCGGCATTCAGGTCAATATGCATCCACATACCGTTTTTTGTATTCATCCCTATGCTGAGATTCGGGTTGAAGACTATCTTGCCTGAGCTTTCCGAGGTGAGAGCGAGCTTTATGCGCTTGAAATCTGAGGACATATCGGCTTCAAGCTTCATTTTCTCATCAGCGTTGCTGATTGAATTCAGAATGGATTCAAGATCAATATAACGTTCGATCTCATCGGTTACGCCGAGCTCACGAAGGAGATTGACGATGTTCTCTGCATTATCAAAGCTTACAGACAGCGTATATTCTGTTGTGTAATTCAGTTCGGAGTTACTGAAAAGCGGAGAGATATCGACTGCCGAAACTGAAGTGAAGATAAGCGACAATGCAAGAACCAATGCAAGAAATTTTTTCATAAATTAAAACCTCCCTGAATTATAATGTGTAATTTTATTATAATTCAGGGAGTACGTATATGTCAAGTAAAGCTTATTCAAGCCCGAGGCTTTTGATAACTTCCTTTATGACCCAGTTGTTCTCATCGAGAAGGGCAATTGCCTTGTCCTCATCGCACTTTGCAATATCGCAGACAATATTGATAACGCGCTGACGGAGCTTGACGTTATATGGCTTTAAGTTTACCATCATGTTTTCATAGACATGACCCATCTTGATCATAACGCAGGTGGAGAGCATGCAGGTAACCATCTTCTGCGCCGCGCCCGCTTTCATTCTCGTCGAGCCCATGACTACCTCGGGACCCGTATCTGTGACGATGGATATATCGGATTCGAGGTCGAGGCGGCTTCCGTAGTTGCAGGAGAAGCCGATGGTCTTGCATCCGACGCTTCTTGCATATGCAAGTGCATCCGCAACGTATGCCGCATTTCCCGCCGCAGACATTCCGACAATGCGGTCGCAGGGCTTTAAGTTGAGTGCTTTGAGATCGGCAATTCCCGAATCAGTCTTATCCTCCTCGTTTTCACTTGAAGAGAAGACGCGCTCGCGACCGCCTGCAATGACACCGACAACTGTCGAAGGATCAACGCCGTAGGTCGGGGGGCACTCCGTCGCGTCGATAACGCCGAGTCTGCCCGATGTTCCCGCACCGATATAGATGAGTCTTCCGCCTGCGCGGAGGCCTTCCTCGATGCAATCGGCCGCCTTTACGATCTGCGGCATTGCCTCGTCGATCGCCTTGACTGCGTTGTGGTTTTCTGCCTGAATGAGGGCGAGGACTCCCTCTGTCGATTCCTTGTGGATATTCATCGTGTTGGGGTTTCGCATTTCCGTTTTGTTCATCTTAAAATCTCCTTATATAATTTTTTTGCACCGGCGACTGCACCGATAACGGGTGGACAGTCGAGAATTTTTATATCAAATTCGAATTCGCTTCCGAGTGCGCGGCGAAGCTCCGAAACCGTCATCGGATTGGAGGTAAGACCGCCGGCAAGAACGAGCTTGATCTTTTTTTTCGAAAGCTTTCTTGCGTTTGCGAGAACGAAGATTGCAGCATTATCCATATTTTTTGCAATGATATCCTGCGCCGCGCGGTCACCGCTTTTTGCAGCGGTATAGACGAATGAGGCAAAGCTTGCGACAAACCGCTTTCCTTCAGCATATATGCGGCTGAGAAGCGCCTGAACATCATCATATCCTGCCTCTGTCATAAGCCGCGTGATTTCGGATTTTTCATCTGTCAGCCCGTCCTTCTCGCGGAAATATGTCATGAGCGCATCACGCCCGATATCAAAGCCGCTTCCGCCGTTATCGATAAAATATCCTCTGCCTGCGGTGTATGAGAGCTCTCCGCCTTTCTGAAGGAATGAGCAGATGCCCGTCCCGAGAATGAGCGTTATTCCGTCCTCATTTCCGAGCCCTGCGGAGATGATGTTTGCATTGTCCGTATCGATCTTTGATGAAAGGAAGCCAAAGCCGGAGAAAAATTCGCTGAGAAATTTCTGCATGCCTCCCGATGTTCCGCCTGCGATTCCCGCAAAGCAGACAACCGAGGAAAAAGGAATATCCCCGCAGATATCATAGATGCCTTCGGAAAGCACTTTTTTTGAGTTTTCGATTCCTATATCAATCGGGTTTGATGTGCTTTTGAATATTTCGCGGATGGGTTTCCCTTCAGCATCCGCAAGCATAAAATGAGTCTTTGTGCCGCCGCCGTCTATGCCGAGAAGAAAGACCGCGCCGATATTGGAGAAAAGCGCCTCGACCGTCGTCTCAAGCTTCTTTGCGAGCGGAATGAGAACGCCGATATCGGGTATTCCGGATGCGCATTCCCATTTGCTTACCGCCTTTTCGGAGCAACCGATTGCTTCGGCAAGCTTTTTTTGCGTTAATCCATGTCTTTTTCGGAGTGATTTGAGATTTTCGGAAAAGTTTTTTTCAAGACTCATAAAATCACCTTCCTTTAAGGTCATTATATATCTCAATCACCCGCTTGTCAATCTACCTTGCGGAGATATATGAGTGAAAACCCGCCCATTGGTAGAGTCGAGTCTTGTTATTTGTTTGACATTTTGCGTGTTTTGGAGTATCATATATCTATGCAAAAATAAAGGAGTGGAGAGAAAAATGGATCAGAAATATGAAGCGTTGTTTACGCCATGGAAGATAGGTAATGTTGAGATAAAAAACCGCATTGTTATGTGTCCGATGGGCGGAACATCCCTTTTCGGTTGGTTTGAGCTGACCGGCTGCCATTTTGATAAGGAAGCAGCAAAGCTCTTTCTTGAAAGAGCGCAGAATAACGTTGGCCTCATAATCCCCGGAATTGCGCCTTTGCGCGATACTTTCTGGGGAAAATGGCTCTGGCAGAATCCGAAGATGTTCCGTGACCTCAAGGTATTTATGGACGAAATACATAAGACGGGCGCAAAGCTCTTTATCCAGCTGACAGCGGGCATGGGCCGCTCGTGGGCGATAACGGAGCTCATTGCCCCGCTTCATAAGAATAAGTTTACCCGCGCTCTTCTGAAGCCGGTCATCGATACGAACCACGAGCTTGCTTCACCCTCACCGCAGAAATCGCGCTGGGCACACGATATTGAATGCCCCGAGATGACGAAGGAGCAGATCCGCGAGATCATCGAAGCCTTCGCAAAGACTGCGAAGCTCTGCAAGGAGGCGGGAGTTGACGGAGTTGAGGTTCATGCCGTCCATGAAGGTTATCTTCTCGATCAGTTTGCAATCGAATTTTTCAATAAGCGAGAGGATGAATACGGAGGAAGCTTCGAGAACCGCTATCGCTTTGCGGCAGAAGTCGTCAGGGCGATCAAAGAAGCCTGCGGAGAGGAATATCCCGTATCCCTCCGCTATTCCGTAGAGTCAAAAATGAAGGATTTTTGCTATGGCGCAATGCCCGGCGAGGATTATACCGAGGTTGGCAGGGCAATGGAGGAATCCGAAAAAGCGGCAAAATATCTTCAGGATGCGGGATACGATATGCTCAATGCGGATAACGGAACATACGATTCGTGGTATTGGGCACATCCGCCAATGTATATGCCGCAGAACTGCAATCTCGATGATGTTGCGCATATAAAGAAATTTGTCGATATCCCGGTCGTCTGCGCAGGCAGAATGGAGCCGGATGTCGGCGCAAGCGCGATCGCGGAAGGAAAGATAGATGCCGTCGGAGTCGCGCGTCAGTTCCTGGCGGATTCCGAATGGGTAACGAAGCTCGTTGAGGACAGGCTTGAGGATATCAGACCCTGCATCTGCTGCCATAATGCCTGCTTCAACTTCTCGTCGTCAAAGGGCCACGCAAATACGCAGGATCTTAAAGACACGATGGGTCTTGCGCGCTGTGCGATCAACCCGCAGACGATGCAATCGAAGAAATATCATATCGAGCCTGCCAAAAAGCAGAAGAAGGTCGCCGTCATCGGCGGCGGTATCGGCGGTATGGAGGCGGCTCTCGTCTGCGCAAAGCGCGGACACGCCGTAACCCTCTATGAAAAGAGCGATAAGCTCGGCGGTGTATTTATCG
>JAZSHZ010000296.1:0-16182 GCA_045533555.1 Eubacteriales bacterium | reverse complement strand
TCAAATTTCAAGGCGTTTTCCGCTTGTTTTGTTCAAACCTCACCTCTCGACGTACCAACGTACTACTTCGGGTTCGGTTTGAATAATCTTGCACCCTTTTGGACAATCTCTCAGCGTGTCGATAAGTTTATCGACACGCTGTAAGACCTTCTTTCGAAGGTCTTTATTTTTTACTGTTCTTCCCCCGGTGCTTTATTCTGCGCCGCAGTTTTGTTTTTAAACTGTTTTCTTACTTCGCGTGTTTCATTGAGAGCCTGCTCAATAACACCTTCAAGGCGATGGAGCGTATCTTCCGCATAGTCATTTGCAACACGGCGAAGCTCTTTTGATTTTGACTCGGCAACAGCCATTATTTCATTTGCCTTATGGCGCGTCGATATGACAAGCTCGTCTTCAGCAACAAGATGCTTTGCCCTCTCCTGCGCCGCAATGATTATTTCATCCGCCTCCTGCTTTGCCTTGGCGATAATCTCATTTCTGTTTTCAACAATCGTTCTTGCCTGTTCAAGGTCATTCGGAAGATTTACGCGAATCTCCTCAATGAGATCGAGCACCTTCTCGCGTTCAAGAACGCATCTGTCGTTACCGAGCGGGATACCCCACGCATCAGAAACCATATCGTGCAACATATTTACCAATTCATCAATTCCGCTTGCCATCTCTTTATTCTCCCCTCAAAAGTCTTTTTTTGACATCCTCATAAATTTCTTCCGATACGAACGGCGTTATATCTCCGCCGAGCGAACAGATTTCCTTGACGACACTTGACGATAAATAGAGGTGCTCCTCCGACGTTGGCAAAAACAAAGTCTCCAGATTCGGGTTGAGCTTTCTGTTTATAAGAGCCATCTGAAATTCGCTTTCAAAATCACTTACTGCACGAAGGCCTTTGACAAGAACACAATCCCCAACCGAATTTACCCATTCGGCAAGAAGCGTATCCGAAGACATTATCTCAACATTCGAAAGCCCTTTCGTGCATCTGCGGAGAAAATCGCTTCTTTCCTCAAGAGAAAATGTCGGTTTCTTTTTGCTGTTTACCATTGTTACCACAACAACCTTATCAAAGATTGCCGCAGCTCTCTCTATTATATCAAGATGCCCTTTTGTTACCGGGTCAAAGCTTCCCGGATAAACTGCTGTTTTCATTTCAATCGCGCCTTTATTTTATTTGCGGAGAACGGTGAGCTTGATTCTGCCGTATTTATACTCTCTGCAGGAATAGGAATCTCCCACGAATCCGACAATATCCGACATCGCATCCGTCTCGCATATTATTATACCATCTTTTGACAGGATGTCAAACTCATTAATCGCCTCGAGCGCCTTATAAATCAAGTTACTCTGGTAAGGCGGGTCCAAAAATATTACATCATATTTTACGCCTTTTGTCAATACTTCGGAGTAATCTCCGCGCCGAATTGTTATTTTATCCTCAAATCCGCATATTTTTATATTTTCTTTTATGATGTCGGCAGCTTTCTTTGAGTTCTCCGCAACCACTGCATTCTCAGCTCCCCGGCTGATTGCCTCAATTGCAAGCTGCCCACTTCCTCCAAAAAGATCAAGCACGCGGCTTCCCTCAATTTCAAACTGAATAATATTAAAAATGGATTCCTTGACTTTATCTGTCGTCGGCCTCGTCGCTTCTCCTTCAAGCGATTTCAAAAAGCGCCCGCGGGCAACCCCTGAAATAACTCTCATACATCTTCCTCCTTATTGCGAAAATGCCCGAAAATGCATTCTGCCACATTCTGCGGCATAATCGCGGACAATTCTTCCACCGTCGCGTTCTTAATGGCTTCTATGCTTTTGAATTTCAAAAGAAGCTCTTCTGCGCGTTTTTTGCCCACACCTTCTATTTTCGTCAGTGCGCTCTCTGTCATACTCTTTTCTCTGAGTTTTCTGTGATATTCGATCGCAAAGCGGTGAACCTCTTCCTGAATATGGGATACAAATCTGAAAACTGCAGGATTTGCATATATACCGATTTCTCTTCCTTCGGTATCAATCAATGCTCTGGTAGAATGCTTATCATCCTTCACCATACCAAACAAAGGAATGGTTATTCCCATCTCATCAAAAAGCGCATTGACGGCATTCACCTGAGTTTTACCTCCGTCAAGAAGTATAAGATCAGGTTTATTCGAGAACTTTTCATCTCCGTCCTTATACCTGATGAAGCGTCTTGAAAGCACTTCGCGCATTGCTCTCGGGTCATCCTGGTCGGTCAGCGTCTTTATTTTAAACCGGCGGTATTCACTTCTTGCGGTTGATGCATTCTTAAAAACGATCATGCCTGCAACCATCTCCGCCCCGGATGTGTTTGATATATCATACGATTCGATTCTTCGGGGAAGCTCCGGAAGGTTTAAAATATTTTTCAAGTCTTCAAGCACCCGTATTTCTCTTTCCTCACGGTTTATTTCCGCTATTGCTTTCTCCTTGGCATTTTGCTGAGCCATCTCAACCAGCTTGAATTTATCCCCGCGCTTCGGACATATGACGCTTACCTTTCTCCCACTTTCTTCAGAAAGCCATTTCGATATCGTTTCAGCTGACGAAAGCTCATACTGGAGATAGATTTCCTTTGGAAATCTGCTTCTTCTCGAATAATAACGAATAACAAATTCCTCAAGAAGCTCCGGAAGCTCCGCATATACAGGAGTATCCGTCATTTTGGATTCCGTCTCAAGAAGCGATCCGTCTATATAATGCAGCACTGAAAACACAGTCTTGTTTTCCCCTGCATAGAAGCCGAAAACATCCATGTCGGACATCATACTTGAAATAACCTTTTGCTTCGTCGCAAGGGCGGAAATCGCGCGGATTTCATCGCGAATCTTACCTGCGATTTCAAATTCAAGCTTTTCCGCATGATCAAGCATTTTTTCCTCGAGCATCTTCGTCACTTCTTCCGTCTTTCCTGACAGAATCATACATGCTCTTGATATTTTCTCATTATATTCGGCTTTTGAAATCTTGCCTGCGCACACTGCATCACATCTCCCGATATGACTATTGAGACACGGTCTCCCTTTTCCGATATCCTCAGGAAATTTACGGCGGCAGGTAGGAAGCTTCAAAAGCTCACTTACCGTCCCTATCGCGCGGCGAGATTCCACTCTTCCGCCATATGGTCCAAAATACTCAGCGCCATCATCCACAGGCTTTGAAACAATCGAAAAGCGCGGATAATCATCCTTGACTGACAGCCGTATCGAAGGATAGCCTTTATCATCCTTAAGAAGGATATTATACCTCGGCATATGACGCTTTATCAATGAGTTTTCAAGCACAAGTGCTTCGAACTCCGTATCGGTTATTATATAATCAAAATCCTTTATCTGCGAAACCATCATCCTTGTCTTTGAATTATGGCTTGCATTGCTTCTGAAATAGGAATTGACCCTGTTATACAGCTTCTTTGCTTTTCCGACATAAATCACCTCTCCGCTCTTTCCGAGCATAAGATAAACACCCGGCTTCTGAGGGAGCTTCAATGCTTTTTCCTTCGGCGTCATTTTATCACCTGCCCTATAAGAGTATAGACGGCATAAAATGCCGTCTATACGAATAATCTTTTGTTTTATTACATCTGATCCGAGAAGTTGCCGCTGACGAGCTCCGTCAAAGCAAGAAGCGCCTCATCTTCATCCACGCCGTCGGCAATGATGTTTATCTTGGTTCCCTTGACGATTCCGAGAGAAAGAACACCGAGCAGGCTCTTTGCATTTACGCGGCGCTCTTCGCGCTCAACCTGAATGCTGCACTTGAATTCATTTGCCTTCTGGATAAAAAATGTCGCCGGGCGGGCACGCAACCCAATCTGATTGTTTATAATTACTTCTTTAGAACACATTTAGAGCAATCTCCTCATCAATAAAATATAATTCGATATTAAGTCTATATATATAATATCAAATTCACACGCACTAAGTCAATATATTTTTATGCATACAATCTACAAAAATGTTGTTATTTTTCATCGCATCATTGTATTATGTTCTCAATTCGACAACAGTTACACCATGCTCGCCTTCACCGAAAACACCAAGTCTGAATGATTTTACATGCGGATGGGAGCGCAGATACTGATGAACGGCTTTGCGAAGAACACCGGTTCCTTTTCCGTGGATAATAGTCACTGTATTCAGCTTTGCAAGAAATGCATTATCAAGATAAGTACTGAGAACATACTCACCTTCATCGACCGCCATTCCTCTTATATCCACCTCAGGTTTAACTGAAATATTGCGGAGTTCAGCCTTTTTCTTTGCAATAAACTCTTTTACCGTCTTTTCGCCGCTTTCTTCAATAAGCGTCAGCTCCTCCGGTTTCGCAGTAACCTTCATAATTCCCGCCTGAACGGTTATAACACCCGTTTTCTCGGAAACGGAAAGCACTGTTCCACGCATACCAAGCTCGATGAGCTCGACCGTATCTCCCTCACGAAGTTTTCTCGGGAGCGGTTTTGCGACCGGCCTTGCTTTCGATTTGATAACTTTCTTTTCAGCCTCATTAAGACCTCTTGAAAGCTCACTTCTTGCATCGTTTATGAGATTCCGATCTGCTTTTTTCTTCTCAAGGCGACGAATTTCCTTGATTTCCTCAAGTGCTCTGTCCGCCGCTTCTCTTGCATCACTTATAATTTTCTCCGCATCCTCGCGCGCTTTCTCCACGATTGCGATTCTGCGTTTTTCAAGCTCTTCCTCAAATTTCTCGCTCTTTTGCCTTCTTTGCTCCGCATCGCTTCGCAACTCATTGGCGCGAGTTATTTCCGAATCAAGAGCCTTCTGCTTTTCTTCAAGACGCGACAGGATTTCATCAAACCGCTTATCCTCGCGCTCAACAAGCGAGCCTGCACTTTCTATTATATTCTTCGGAAGTCCGAGGCGCTCAGATATTGCAAACGCATTACTCTTACCGGGAATTCCGATAAGTAATCTGTATGTCGGTTTGAGCGTCGTCACATCAAACTCGCAGCTTGCATTTTCGACTCTGTCCGTTATGAGGGCAAAGCTCTTGAGCTCTGCATAATGAGTCGTCGCAACGGTTTTTGCACCGAGTGCCTTGATATATTCAATTATTGAAACGGCAAGTGCCGCGCCTTCAACAGGGTCCGTCCCTGCGCCAAGCTCATCGACAAGTACGAGAGATTCATCATCCGCTCCGTCAATAATCTCGACGATATTTTTCATATGTGACGAGAAGGTCGAGAGCGATTGCTCTATGCTCTGCTCATCTCCGATATCGGCATATATTTTCGAAAAAACAGAGATTTCGCTTCCGTATTCACACGGTATATGCATTCCGCACTCTGCCATCAACGTGAGAAGGCCTACTGTTTTGAGCGATACCGTTTTACCGCCTGTATTCGGACCGGTTATGACCAATGTGTCAAACTCCTTACCGAGACGGATGGATATCGGCACGGTCTTTTCCTTATCGAGAAGCGGATGTCTTGCGTTTATCAGGTTTATGATTCCCTTATTATTGACCTTCGGCGGCTCCGCATTCAATGCATAGGAAAGCTTAGCCATCGCAAATATGAGATCAAGACGCGAAAGAATCATAAAATCGGTTTCTATTCCGCTTGAGAATTCGGCAGTTTCTGCCGAAAGCTCCGCAAGAATCCTCTCGATTTCCTTTTTCTCCTCCGCTTCGAGCTCTCTTATCGCATTATTGAGCTCGACGACCTGAATCGGCTCAATGAAAACAGTTGCACCCGTTGAAGATACATCATGGACGAGACCCTTGATTTCTCCTCTGTATTCACTTTTGACGGGAACAACGAATCTTCCCGAACGCTGAGTTATGATCGCCTCCTGAAGATGCTTGGAATGCGAAGGTGACGAGATGATATGCGCAAGCACTTCGCGCACCTTTTCTCCGCTTCTGCGAAGCCTGCGCCTGATCGAGAGAAGCTCCGCTGACGCACCATCCGCAATTTCTTCGGGGCTTATTATCGCATTTCTTATTTTATCCTCAAGATACTTATTTATCATAAGTCCTGCAAACATTCCGTCAAGAGTCGTCTTCTCACCTTTGCGATCATCCTCAAGATAACTCTGCGCGCTTCTCGCGCACTTGAGAAGATCCGCAACATAGAGAAGCTCCGCCGCATTGAGCACGCCTCCCATATCGGCGCGTTTTACACTCGCGGATACATCGCGCACTCCGGAAAAAGGAGGTGTTCCTTTTATTCCGATAAGACGCCTCGCATCACTCGTCTTTTCAATTGCAAGAGAAACCTCTGCAATATCAGAGCTTGGAGTAAGCTTTCTTGCGAGATCCTTCGCACTGTCACTGACAGCATGCCCTGCAAGAAGCTCAAGAACACGCGTAAGCTCAAGTGTATTTTGAGATTTTTGATATAAACTGTCCATAAATTTCTCCGTTTAGTTTTCACAAAAGACTTTTATAAAAAAGATTGGTTTTGAAATTTTTCCCGAAATGAATGCTTAAATATTCATCGGTTATTGACGAAAGCAGTTTCATTGATGCATCACTTATTGAAAACGAAAAAATCTTTTTCATATCCGCAAGCAGGATATATCTCATTGCATCGACCGCACTTGCATCGACCGCCCGGTTTCCGACACTGTTGCACCGTGGGCAGACAAGCCCACCGTTACGGATATCAAATGCCATCAGATCATCCGTTTCATCGCAACATATGCACGAGAATACATTCGGCATATATCCCGCCAATGCCGCAATTTTAAGCTCAAAAACAGCTTTGATTTTAGTGGCGGAAATTGATGTATGAGCAAGCGCATAAAGAGAATTCAGACCGAGTCTCAAAAGCTCGGGGTTTATCGTATCCTCATCTGCGGCGCGCTCGAGAACCTCGGCAAAATACGACGCGAGCGAAAGCTTCTGCAAATCATTTCTTATGTTATAAAAAAGCTCAATTGGTTCGGCTTCATTAAGCGTATATCTGCCGCCGCTTTCATATAAAGTAAATTCAGAATACGTCAAAAGAGCGATAGCTGCACTGAACTTCGAGCCCTTTCTTCTCGCCCCACGCGCAAGCACGGAAATCTTCCCTGCACTCTCGGTCAGGATATTAAGCATAACATCAGCCTCTTTATAGGGCGTTTCTCTCAATATTAAGCCTTTATCTACAACCTGCACAGGAAACACCACCTATAAAGCAATATCACTTTACACTAATCCTCATACCCGAAATTTCTTATCAAAACATCATTATCACGCCAGTTTTCCTTAACTTTTACCCATGTTTCAAGAAAAACCTTTGTTCCCATAAAGCGCTCAATATCAACTCGCGCCCGCTCACCAATTTTCTTGAGCATAGCGCCGCGCTTTCCTATGATTATACCTTTATGACTGTCCTTTTCACAGTATATTGTCGCAACAACGTCAATTATTCCGTTATCGCGCTCTGTGAAGCGCGTTATTTCAACTGCGGTTCCGTGAGGAATCTCATAGTTAAGCATCCGGAGAAGCTTTTCGCGTATGATTTCGGAAACCATCTGCTTCTCGGGCTGATCTGATACCATATCCTCAGGAAAGAGCGGAAATCCTTCGGGAATAAACTTATCGAGCTCAGCATAAATATGGTCGAGTCCATCTCCCTTGAATGCTGAGATTGGTATTATCGCTTCAAAATCATATGCTTTGCTATAAGCATCAATTACAGGAATTATATCGGCTTTTTCGACCGTGTCTATTTTATTTATGAGAAGAATTGCAGGAACTCCGCTGTTTCTTATTCTTGCAATTATCTCCTCTTCGGGTTTTCCGATATTTGCAACCGGCGCTACGAGCATAAGAACAGCATCAACATCCGCCATCGCATCGCCTGCGACCTTGACCATATATTCACCGAGATGGCTCTTTGGCGTATGGAAGCCCGGGGTATCCATAAAAACATACTGCGTGCTATCGCGGTTTATAATGCCGCAAATTCTGTTTCGGGTTGTCTGCGGTTTATCGGAGACTATTGCGATTTTTTCGCCCGCAAGAGCATTGATAAGAGTTGACTTACCAACATTCGGGCGGCCGACAATTGCCACCATTCCGGATTTTTTAATTTCCATATTTCTACCTCTCAAATCAAAAGTAAGTTCTTTTACTTTACACGCAATGACATCATAAATGTCGAAACGAACCAAAGCATCATATAAACAAACACTGTATGCGGTGTTACGAGAATCGGTTTCTGCATAAACATAAGATAGAACATCAAGAGCATACCGATTACCGATGCCGCAGTTGTCAGGCAAATATTGCGTATAGTCGCTCTGCGAAGCTTTTTCGCCGCAAGAAGCGTTGCTGCGACAGGCTGAATTCCACTTCTTGTTATGACCGCAAGAGCATCGTTTCTTATATACTTATCCTCGTCCGAAAGCGCAAGCCTCTGCTCAATTTCGGGATAGTCGAGATATCCCTTTTTAAGATTGAAGGTTTCTTCAATCATAGTCGGAGTAAGATTGAAATCCCTTACCGCAAGAATAACGGAAATCCTTTTTCTTATGAGTGTATGAAGAGCTCTTTCAATCTCGGAGTTGGCCTTGTAGTTTATATTGAATACGCCTGCCGGCGATCCGTTTATTGCGATGAATAATGCATTTCTCGTGTTCGTTCCAGAATTCAGATGTACGCTTGAACGAAGCATAAATCCTGCGCCGCCGAGAAGAACTTTATCCTCACCTATCTCGGCTTCAACTCCGCCGGATTCGTGATATATGAGGCTTCTGACCTCTGTTGTCTGCCCGTATCTGCTCTTGAGCAGATCAGAAAAAACATCACAAAGACCGCTTTGCGTCTCAGCGATGACACTTGCGGCATAGCTTACCGTCTGCTCAAGCGAATAATCTCCAAGCACCTTCAGGCCATGGAGAGTAACCGTTCCTTTCGGGAAAATATCGCGGTCCGTTATAACAAAATTCGATCTTTTGCTCAAATTGCTTGCGGAATACCATCCCGAAATTGCCGAACCTATCGATGAAAGGTTCTTCTCGGTTATTGAGAACGGCAATGCAAACGAAAACATTGCAAAAAACGGAGTCGAAACACAGGATACTCCGGAAAGCACCCAGAAGAAATGCTGCGGGGTCTTCGTTCCAAAGGATGCAATCGCCGAAAAAACAACCGATGCGATGATTACTACCGGCGATAGATATGTCCAAAATGTTCTTGAGGCATCCTTATCATCAATATGCGAGATGAATGAATGGGTATCCTCAGAAGTTCTTCTGACTATGTTTATTTCTCCGTCATTATCTTCGACATGAACCTGCTCCGGCAACTTTGCCGATCTCACGGTCCTGCATATACGGCGCAAGGCTTTTGAATTCAGCCATTTTCCATACAACGCAAAAAACAACGTTATGACCGATATGCAGCTATACGGAAGCCAGCCGCGCCAATGCGGAGCCGCCATAACGGAAATGACGTGAGCAAGCGTCGCAAACGATGAAAACGCGATTGCAGACTCGACATTCGGATGCAGTTTGAAAAGCCTGCCGATACCTCTTGATATGATATCCACGGTCAAAAGCATTGCCGACACCTGAACAAACACCGTTATGAACAGATATCGGAACGGATGCGATATATATGATATAACGGATGGCATATACCAACTCAGCGGATCCGCAAACGCAAGATAGCATGATAACACGCTGAGAATAAGAAGCAGTATTACGCGGAATCCCAGAAGTTTTGACACTTTGCTGTTTTCCGCTATAATCTCTTCAACGCTTCTCGTGTCAAGCTCGGCACTTGTTGTCTTATCCTCAAAAAGCTCACTTCTTGTGAAAGTATCAAAGGTTTCCGCAAACGCGGAGACCTTATGCTTCCTGTCGCGCACCGGCTTCTTCGGCTCTTCATCCTGCTTTATATCTCCATATGTTCCATCCTCCCACGGACGGACGATCGTCTCAACCTTGCGTATATCAGGCTTTTTCTTTCCGCTATCCGCTTTTTCCTCTTTCTTTTCAGTCTCCGGATCTTTCTCAAAAAGCTTGAGATTATTTATGATTTCTTCTTCAACGGAAAGCTTTTTCTCCTCTTTCGGCTCTTCGCTTTTTTCTTCTTTATCTACGGTATCAGGCATATCGGAGAATTCGACAAGTATCTCATCGAGACTCTCGTCCTCGTCTTCATAGAAATCAAAACCGCCGACTTCATCAAGAATATCGGACAAAGACATAGATTCATCAAAATCATCTCTTCTCATATACCTGACACCTCCCTTTCAATATCTTAAATAATTATAATCTTTGCCTTAAAACCTCAAAAAGAACAACCGCCGCCGCAGCAGAAGCATTCAATGACTGCGTCTTTCCGAGCATCGGTATGCTCATTACAACGTCACAATTCTCAGTGACAAGCCTTCCCATCCCGTCTCCTTCAGAGCCGATGACGATCGCCACTGCTCCGCGCAAATCTGTTTCATAGAGACTCGCCGTTGCACCAAGGCCTGTTCCATAGACCCATACTCCACGTTTTTTCAGATCCGCAAGCGCGGCGGAAATATTCGAAACACGGGCAACGGGAATATGCTCAAGAGCACCGCTCGATACCTTTGAAACGATTCCTGTAAGCCCCGCATTTCTGCGCTTCGGAATGATTATTCCGTGGGCTCCCGCGGCTTCCGCACTTCTTATTATCGCGCCGAGATTATGCGGATCCGAAATCTCATCGCAAACAACGATAAGAGGAGCTCTTCCGCTCTTTTCCGCAGCTTCAAATATATCATCTACCGTGCTGTATTCATGCGCCGCGACAAAAGCTATGACACCTTGATGCGCACCGCTTGTGCTCAATGCATCAATCTTTCTTCTGTCACACCTTGAAACGACAACTCCCGCCTGCTTTGCAACTGCAATAATATGGCTCAGATTATTATCTCCCTCGGCATAAAGTATCTTATCGATGGCACGCCCCGTTCTCAATGCTTCAAAAACGGAGTTTCTCCCCTCGATTATCAGGTTATCATTTTCTTCAAAATATTTTTTTCTGTTATTGTTTTTGTTCATTCCGCACCTCATACTTACATGCGCAAATTTATTCATTATTATTATACCACGAAATTTGACGAAATCAAATGCCAAATTGAAATTTTTTAATAAAAGCGGGTGTTTTTTTGAAAACCGAAAAAATCTTTTATTATATAACTCTGTCGGCAACAGTTTTTTTCGCAGTCGGAATGCTTGTATTTCAAAAAGACGTCGGAGATACTGTTCGGGATTCACTTTCTTTATGCGCTTTTTCCGTCATTCCGTCCCTATTCCCTTTTCTTGTTTTATCAAAACTTACAACGAATCTTAGGTTTTTCGATAAACTCGGGCCTCTTACCCAAAAAATAATGCATCCCATGTTTTCCCTTGGTCATAATTGCGCGCCCGCTCTCATACTCGGAATTACAGGCGGATATCCCGTTGGCGCAATGACCGCGGCAACGCTTTATCGGGACGGTCGCTGCACAAAAGAAGAAGCGGAAAGGCTGCTTTCCTTTTCAAACAATTGCGGTCCGGCCTTTATTATCGCAGTGATCGGCTATGAAATTTTCGGAAGCTCGATAACAGGAACTATATTATATGCAATACACATATTATCGGCATTACTATGCGGTTTTGTTTTCAAAATCATATCTCCGTTCAAAAAAACATCGTGTGGCAATGGTTTTCCGACGAAACGGATAACACCTGCATTTTCGTTTGCATTTACCGATGCTGTATACAACGCACTCCGGGCTTCTCTTCTCATCAGCGCATATATTGTTTTATTTTCATCAATTCTCATTATACTTCAAAAAGCGCGCATTCTTTATATTCTTTCCGTTGTCCTTTCAGCAATCACCGGATGTGATTCATCAACGGCAGAAGCATTTCTCGCGGGTGTTCTCGAGGTTACAAAAGGTTCTCATATGCTGAGCGCCTCCTCTTCTCCGCAAATTCTTTTTGTTCTTATTTCTGCAATACTGGGTTGGGGCGGACTTTCCGTTCATGCACAGACACTTGGTTGTATATCTGATTCAGGCTTATCATTGAAGCCTTATTTTATCGGGAAATTACTTCACGGAGTTTTCAGTTTTCTGCTTTCTTCCGCTTCACTTTTATTTCTCAAACCTAAGATGATAGAGGCATTTTCTCCCTCCCGGACTTTGCCGAAAGCTGACCATTCACCATTATTTGCACTTATCATCGTTTTTCTGATTTATATTTTTTGCAAAAAGGGGTGGAAAAAAGCAAAATAATGGTGTATATTATATATATAACATTACGAGGTGGGAAAACAGATGCTTTTTTCAAAGAAGATTGAACGCAGATGCGAAATTTGCATAAACTCAAAAAAAATAAACGATAACGAAGCGATATGCTCCCGCCACGGAGTCGTTTCGCTCGGTTATAAATGCCGGAAATTCAAATATGATGCCACAAAAAGAATTCCTCCGGAAGCCGTGCTTCCCGATATCGAAGGATTCAGCGAATCCGATTTTTCCATTGAACCCTGACTGTTATCAAATGACAAAAACCGCGCAACCGAATCGGTTGCGCGGTTTCTTTATGCAATTTGATTCTTACTTCATCATGCTTGCAACTTCTTCAGCGAAGTTGTCTTCACGCTTCTCAAGACCATCGCCTTTTTCAAAGCGGATGAACTTTGTGAGCTTGATTTCGCCGCCGAGCTCTTTTGCAACGTTTGCAACGTGCTGTGCAACAGAAATCTTATCGCCCTGTACATATTCCTGATCCATGAGGCAGTTCTCAGCATAGAACTTCTTGATACGTCCCATAACCATCTTCTCAGCAACAGCCTGCGGCTTGCCTTCGTTCATAGCCTGAGCAGTGAGGATCTCCTTCTCCTTCTCGAGAACGTCTGCCGGAACCTCATCAGCAGTGAGCCAGGACGGGCTCATAGCAGCGATCTGCATTGCAACACCGCGGCCGAGAGCTACGATTGCATCATTGCCCTTGAGGTTATCGGAAACTTCCATATTGAGAAGAACACCGATCTTGCCGCCCATATGCATATATGTGACGTTTACGCCGCCCTCGCAGATAGCGAAACGACGGATCTTGATGTTCTCACCGATTGTGAGGATCTTCTCCTGAAGAACTTCAGCAACGGTCATATCATAGCCTGCGCACTTGCAAGCAGCAAGAGCATCAACGTCTGCCGGCTTGTTTGCAAGAATTGTCTCTGCAACATCTGCAGCAAACTTCTGGAAGTCTGCATTCTTTGCAACGAAGTCTGTCTCGCTGTTGATCTCAACAACAACACCTGCGTTGTCATTTGCAGTTCCGTATACCATACCTTCTGCAGCGATTCTGCCTGCCTTCTTTGCAGCAGCAGCAAGTCCCTTCTCGCGGAGGAACTCTATTGCCTTTTCCATATCGCCGTCGGACGATGCAAGAGCCTTCTTGCAGTCCATCATACCTGCGCCCGTGGATTCACGAAGCGCCTTAACATCAGCAGCTGTGAAAGCCATAATGTAACACTCTCCTTATATATTTTTAATTATTCCTGTACTTCTGCAACTTCTTCAGCTGCTTCAGCCGGAGCTTCTTCCATCTGCTCGCCGGAACGTGCTTCAACAACAGCGTTAGCGATTGTCTGGGAGATGAGCTTTATTGCGCGGATAGCATCATCGTTACCCGGGATGACATAGTCAACTTCTTCCGGATCACAGTTTGTATCAACGATAGCGATGACCGGGATACCGAGCTTGCGAGCTTCCGCAATTGCATTGCGCTCCTTGCGCGGGTCAACGATGAACATTGCGCCCGGGAGCTTATTCATTTCTTTTACACCGCCGAGATATTTCTCGAGCTTTGCGATCTCAGCCTGAAGCTTGATAACTTCCTTCTTGAGGAGAAGATCGAATGTTCCGTCTTCCTGCATCTTCTTGAGCTGGTTGAGACGGTCAATGCGGCGACGCATTGTCTTGAAGTTTGTGAGCATCCCGCCGAGCCAACGAGCGTTGACATAGTACATACCGACGCGCTCTGCTTCTTCCTTGGTTGCTTGCTGAGCCTGCTTCTTTGTTCCTACGAAGAGAATGCTCTTGCCTTCTGCAGCGATATCACGTGCGAAGAAATATGCCTCTTCGAGCTTCTTAACGGTCTTCTGCAAATCGATGATGTAGATACCGTTGCGCTCCGTGAAGATATACGGAGCCATTTTGGGGTTCCAGCGTCTTGTCTGGTGACCGAAATGGACACCTGCTTCAAGAAGCTGCTTCATTGAGATTACCTGTGACATAGTTTTTGTCCTCCTTCTGTTTTAACCGCCACATCAATCATTCTTACCCGCCATCTTTCGACACAGCAGCGCGAAAGTCATGATGTGTGAGTTTTGTGACCGAGATATATTATCATATTTCGGAAGATTTTGCAACCCTTTTTTTGTATTTTTTCTCAATTATTTTGAAAAAATTCCTTTTTTTCTTGGACGTGGCATAATATGAGGCTCAAATTCGACAAGAATAATATCATCTCCGATCTGTTTTATCGCCTCCCACGGGATTATTATATCATCACACTTTGAAAAAACGGCGGCAAAACTCCCTTTACCATGAACTATAAGCGAGATTATCTTTCCGCAGACGCAGTCCACCTCGACATCATTCACCGTTCCGTAACGTGTTCCGTCGCATATATTTATTACCTCTTTGCAACTCAGCTCGGTTATTCTGCTATACATCAAAATATCTCCTTTCAAATAAATATTATAATTTGTGATGGCTTTTTTTGAAATTTGTGGTATACTATATAATGATATGCTTTTCAGACGGAGGTGTTTCTTTTGAATCAACAGACGAATCCGGAAAACAAAAAGAGTAAAAAGAAATCTTTTAAATCCACAATGACATATTTTGTGCTCCGCACGATTTTCCTGATCGCACTCTGCACTTTTGCCATATGCTCAATTGTTTTTATCGGTTATATGCTTTCTCTCGACGCGAAAATTGATATTGAAGTCGAAGGTATGCGGCTCAACTATTCTTCAATAGTATATTATATGGATGAAAACGGAAACGAGCAGGAATATGAACGCCTCTACGATTCGCAGAACAGAACATGGGTCGATCTCGAAGATATGCCTACATACCTCAAGGATGCCGCTATCGCAATCGAAGACCACCGTTTCATGAAGCACCACGGTGTTGATTGGACGAGAACGCTCTCGGCAAGCGCAAATATGTTTTTCAGGTTCAAAAGCGACTATGGCGCTTCAACCATTACCCAGCAGCTTGTCAAGAATCTCACGGGAGACAATCAGGATACCGTCAAGCGCAAACTTCAGGAAATCATGCGCGCACTGTATCTTGAGCGCCACTATGACAAGGATACGATTATTGAGATGTATCTCAACTCAATCTATCTCGGAGAAGGTTGCTACGGCGTCGGCACTGCCGCAAACACTTATTATAATAAGGATGTTTCCGAGCTTACCGTCGCTGAATGTGCAGCTATGGTCGGCATAACCAACCTTCCGACATACTATAATCCCTATCTCCATCCGGACAACAACAAGAAGCGCCGCGTTGATATTCTTAACCGAATGTATGACCTTGATATGATAAGCAAAGATGATTGCATCTCGGCAAAGAACGAGGATATCAAATTCTCCACTGAGACACGAAGAAGCGCGCAAACGAATGTTCAGTCTTATTTCGTCGACCAGATAATCGAAGACGTTCTGCGCGACCTTGTTGATGAGCGCGGATATTCCGAATCCGTCGCACTGCGCACAATCTATTCCGGCGGTCTTAAAATATATGCGACCGTCAACCCCGAAATTCAATCCGCAATGGATGATGTTTTTGAAAATAATAAAAACTTCCCCACATATAAGGGCAGTGTTCAGCCCGAATGCGCTATGATCCTTCTCGATCCACAGACGGGTGATGTCCTCGCTATGAGGGGTGGTCGCGGTGAAAAAACTGCCGCAAGAATACTCAACCGCGCGACACAGACAAAGCGCCCTGCCGGATCGTCAATCAAAACGATCACGGTTTATGCTCCGGGAATCGAATACGGTCTTATAACACCGTTCTCGGTTGAGGATGACACACCGATAAAGATTCCCAACGGAAAAGTTTATCCAAAAAACGAATCACGCAAATACTCCGGAAGAATCACGATCAATGAAGCCGTCAAGCAATCCATCAATACTGTTTCAATGAAAACACTCGAAAAA
>JAZSHZ010000176.1:0-7312 GCA_045533555.1 Eubacteriales bacterium | reverse complement strand
GCCCTTGTCAACGCAAAGCTGATAAGCGGCAAAAACGGTCTCATCGACCCGACGGCATACACAACGCGCGCCGAAGTCGCGGTTCTTATTCAGAGAATCCTCGATTTCATAAAGTAAAAAGCAAAATAAGAAGAGCTTGAGGAATTTTCTCAAGCTCTTCTTTTGTTATCATCATCGAGAAGCTTCGGATAGAATTTCATTCTTCTTCGGGTTTGCTTATCGCTCGCGATAGCATCGGGGCGGGTTTTATGCCTGAATTGAATCGGCGGCATTCCGAGATGCTCGCAAAAGATATGTGTGAGGCGCGATTTGTCATAGAGGCCGACCTCGCTTGCGATTTCGTTCAGTGTCTTATCCGTATATTGAAGAAGAAATTGCGCTTTGCGAAGCCGCAGGCTGAGGAGAAATTCCTTTGTCGTCGTTCCGGTAATCTCTTTGAATGCATTCGAGAATACGGTGCGCGACATTGCGGTGATGGAGCAAAGCTCATCCCGCATTATTTTTTCGCCTGAATGGTCGGCAATATATGAAACCGCGCGGCGGATAGCCTTTGCGCGTTCAATTATGAGAGAAATGTCTTCCTTCCGGGAAGGCTCGCGGCAGAAGAGGTGCATAAACTCATTGAAAGGCTTTGTGACAGCATCAAAATCGGGATCTTTGTTCGGCGCAAATATAGAGAGCATATCGCGGGCGAGCGCATCCGCCTTTTCCTTATCCTTGCCGTCAAGCAGGGAATATTCGGGAATAGAATATCCGTCAAAATGGGCGTGCTCTTTTATATATGAAAATACATCGATGCCGCGGAGAGCAAAAAATTCGTCCGTAAAAGAAAGCGAGAGCGTGACTGGCGTATCGTCGGAATCAAGCGTGTCAATCGCGTGCTCCGTAAACGGAAGAACAATGACGCAGGAGCCGGATGTCTGTATATATTCCCTGTCGCGGACAGTGTGGCGCAATGTTCCGTTGAAAACATACCAGAGCTGGATGTAGTCATGGTAGTGAGGTTGATCCTTTTTTCTGTTGCACATACTTTCAATTGCGATATTGTTTTTTCTGACGTATGTTTTCTCGGAGGATATTGAAGGTCGCTTCAAAGCTTTTCACCCCGTTTTATCGGAATTTATATTTTTATAATAGCACCGTAATACGAAAAAGTCAAAAACATTTTGGACATTTTTACAACGCTTGTGTTTGATTTGAAACTTTCTCATAAGTTAATATATAAGTAATAAAATGAAAAGGAGTTTTGTTTTATGAAAAAACGTATATTATCGCTCGCGCTCGCGCTTGCAATGTTGATATCGGTTCTTCCGTCGGTATCGCTTGCGGGAGCGGCAGGTGAGCAGGAATTTACGATAACGACCGCAGGGCAGACGGCTGACTGCGGATGGGAGGTCGTAAGTACAAGAGGCTATAATGTCACGGGCAAGCTCTATGAGAGCGGCTTCGGGCAGACCTTCCGCGTTCCGTGGTTCAATAATGTCGCGGAATGGAGAGCATACCATGTTATGTTTCGCCTGAATGTCAAAGCGGCGGGAACATATAAGCTTCAGGTCAAGGGCGCGGCGGGAACGCCTGCAAACGAAACCTTCGGTATGGGTGTATTCTGGCTTAAGGATGATGGCGTCGCGATAGAAGCTCCCTCAGCAAGCTCGACGGACAGCACGACGCATTCGGCGTTTGACCTCGTCGGCGGCGCTGACAGAAGCAACCATTCTTCTCTTGTCGGAACCTGCGATTTCGACGACGCAAAGCCCGATTATCAGGACGTTGCGACGGTAACTGTCGATGAGGAGGGAAGCTATCTCATTGCGTTCTTCGGAAAATCGGGGACGACTGCAACAGATACTGCATCGGCCTCCGCACCGCAGATTCTTGTTCAGGGCATAAAGCTTGTTCCTGAAGGTGGCTCTTCGGGCGAGGGCGGCAATGAAGATGAACCGGGAGATAACACGGGCGATGGCAACACCGCAGTGGAGCAGGAGCTCGAAAGCGTCATGCCGAAATACAATGCACAGAGTGCGCAGGGAGGAACATACAGCTATGACAGCGATGCAAATGTCCTCAGCGTTACGGGAATGCAGACGCGCCGCTATGCAACCGCAGGAGACCATGCTCCGTTTGCTGTAATCCCGTTCACGGCAAAGGAATCCGGATCATATAATGTTCAGTTCAAGACAAATAACCCGACGGAAACATCCGCCGCAATGAATATTTATATAATCACTCAGGCGGCAGGTGATAAGAACTATTCCGACGTTGAAGCTGCAAAGGCGGGCTATGGCGCCCATGCGAACACGTTCCTCGGAACGAAGACGCTTTCCACGCTCACAACCGAGCTCACACTCGCAGAGAGCATCGGATATGTAAATTTTGCCGCAGCAAAGAAGGATGCATATGCATCTGCGGCAGAGTATACCGGCGTTCTCGGAAAAGCAGGTGTCGTTGAGCTTACAAAGGATACTGCATATTATCTTATTCTTGCTCCCGATGCAAACTCAACCGTTATCAACGATAAGACTTCGGGAACGGGAACTACCGTAACTCAGGAAATGCATCTCTCGGGAATAAAACTTATTCCTGCAGTTGCAGACGGAGGAAACGAAGAGGAGGATACCGAGGATAACGGAAATGTCGGCGTTCATCTCAACTATGTCCTCAACTCAACCGTTATGCTCGATCAGACGAACTACGGAAACCCCCGTCTTGATAACGGAGTTCTCCGTCCGGGCGGCTTTGCGGATATTGATGACTATTCAAAGATGAATGTTGCAAAGACTGCTCCGTGGGCATACAACATTCTCTATAACCGCTATGCAGGTCAGCTTAACAAGACATATTTCTATGCAGGCTTCGGCAGAGATTCGCTCGGAACGGATGAGCAGGGCTTTGTCGCCTTCAAGCTCAAGGTTCCGAATAAGGGCAAATATTCGCTTTCATTTGTCAGCACCGGAAACGGCTACGGTATGAACGGCGATGTCTATCTTTTCCCCGTGGAAGATATTGCTCAGGTAACCCGTGCAGACGTGAAGGCAAATAGTCCGATTGCAAATATAAGCTTCGCGCCGGACGGCGTTCTTGATGTCGGCGAGGTTGATATCGCAAAGCGTGGAGACTATTATCTTGTCGTAGACTACACGGGCGGTCCCGAAGGACAGGCATATAACACAATGTATATCGAAAGCATACTTCTTGATGTTGCGGCAGGTGCTTTTGATAAGGTAAGCCTTTCTGTTGACGGCATCGCTTCTGAAGGTGACCCGATGCCGATGGGAACTGAAAAGAAAGCAAACGTCCACCTCACAGACGCCCTCGGTGTTGAGCTTAAGAAGATTGATCAGTCTCTTCTCACCAAGCTCGAGCTTTCCTCAAGCGATACCGAGGTTGCCGAAATCAGTGAGGACGGAATGATCTCCGCAAAGAAGTGCGGAAATGCAAAAATCACAGCAGAAGTCGTATATGACGGCGTTGCAAAAACAGCAGAGTATAATCTTGTTGTTGCCGAAAAGGGAAAGAACCTTCTCGGTGAGGAATATAACACGGATTTCAATTCCGATAAGTGGATATGGCTCAATTGGGAAAATCAGCCCGAGGATCCCGCAGAGCCGCAGTTTATGCGCACATATATCGGAACAGCACCTAAGGCAAATGATGCGAACAACCGCGCACTCGCAGTAACGTTTGATAAGAGAGTTGCCGCAGGCAAGAATCCGTCACCTCTCTATTTTAAGAACGATCTCCGTGTTCCGGTTGAGTCCGGAAAGCTCTATCAGCTTTCCTTCAAGATGAAGGTTGACCTCAAGACTCCTTCCGATGCAACTGATATGAGCATGATGTTTGATATATATGACTACACGAATTTCTCATCAACATCAACGGTAGTTTCGATGCCGAGAAGCTCAAACGTAGCCGCACAGGAAGGCTGGAGAGAAAAATACAGCGATTGGGCAGAATACTGCACGCCTGTTGCCGCCGAGACAATGGCAGACGGCAAGACAATGTATCTCTCACCGCGACTTCTCTTCCGTCCGCTTGCAGACGATCTTTCAAAGGCAGGCTATGAGGGGACAGTATGGTTTGACGATATTGAGATATGCGAAGTTGGCTATACAGGAGTCGAGCTTGATATCGTGGGCGATGTCAGCGCGGTAAATCAGGCTCCGCTTGGTGTCACGGTAAAGCCCGTTGCTTCAACCGGAACATATATCTCACTCAGCACAACAGCGCTCCCCGATGCGGTTACATTTGAAACAAGCGACAAATATGTAATCTCAGCACCCGAGAGCAGCACACGCGCGCAGGCTTATACGGGAAGCGGAATATACTATGCCGAGGCAAAGGCAATGCTCGGCGGGAAGAACGGTAAGGCTGACCTTACTGCCAATATGACGCTCAACGGAATAACAAGATCTGCAACAACATCGGTTGAGACAACCGATTTCCCGATAAAGCTCCTCTATGCGGATGTAAGCATATCGCGTGAAGAAATTGCGATAAATGAAAGCGCAACCGCAACTGCAACCGGATATCTCTCAAATGGCGAGCCTGCAGATATGACAGGCGGAATGATAATTTTCAAATCCGAAACCCCCGATATCATCTCCGTAAGTGAAGACGGTGCAATCACTCCGATTCGCGGAGGTGAAGGCGTTGTTTCCGCAACACTTTCACTTGATGGCGAGCTCGTTTCGGCAAACACAACAATTAAGGTTGTTGACACAACTCCGCTTGCAGAGGCGACACTTCCCGAAACTGCAACCGTCGGCGTATTCCGCGACACAAAGCTCGCGGTTTCCGGAATGATGGAAAGCGGATATCCCGCAAGCTTTGAAAATGCAGAGATAAAGTGGTCTGTTGAAAACTGCAGTGAGCCGGGCTGTGTTTCTGTCGGAGAAGACGGAACAATCTACGGCCACACCTTCGGTGCAACAGCAGAGGTTTCGGCAACGGTAACCTTAAACGGTGCAACAAAGACGACAAATAAATGTATTGTAACGGTTGTTGAAGCAGATATGCGTGATGTATATATCGACTTCACGGCTCAGAAGGTTGCCAAGGTACGCGATGCAAAGCTTGCAACCGACGGTTGGGAAATCGACACCGCAAAGACAACAGGTGTTTCCGCAAGCACGGTATTCCGCGGCTACGGCTTCCAGGCAACAACTGCGGTCAACAATAATGTGACAATAAAGGTCAATGTTCCTTATGAAGGTATATATGCCCTTGTCGTAAGCGGCTTCTATTTGCCTGCAGGTGCATCTGAAAGCGAAATCTATGTTGACGGAAACTTTGCAGGAAACTATAGCTACTATTACGTAGTCGGCGGTTCTGCAAAGACCGCTTCAGGTCCTGCAGTAAGAATGAGAAGCTTCTACCTCAGTGCAGGTGTGCATGAGCTTACCTTCCGCGCAAAGAAGGCTGGCGCAAGCACTGCATATCAGCAGCTTTCGGAAATTCGCCTTGCCGCAGAGCCGGATTATCCTGAAATCAAGAAGATTATAACAAAGAAGGATGCATACGAGCTTATCGTAGGCGATAAGGAAGAGCTCTCGGCAACACTTGAAATGACAGACGGAACGAGCTATGCATGGCAGAAGACTCTTGCGGGCGCAGCTGATCCGAATTCCTTCATCGAATATAAATCGGGAAATGAAAATGTTGCGAATGTTGATTCCAACGGCAACATAACCGCGCTTTCAGCAGGAGAAACAACAGTTGAAATCACCGCAACGATAAGCGGAAAAACGTTCACAAAGACAGTACCGGTAAAGGTTGACGGAAGCAACATCGACGTTGCAGTTCCCGATACCGACAGAAGAACCTTCTATGTCAGCGAAAAGCTGAATCTCGGTGTTGTGGCAACGCTTGCAAGCGGAAAGAAGCTTCCGGCTGAAAAGATGAGTGTTGCCTGGTCGAGCGATAACACTTCGGTCATAAGCTTTAACGGAAATGAAATGACTGCAAATGCAGTCGGAACGGCAAACATCACAGGTGTTGTCACATACTATGGCGGGACAATTGATGTTTCGATGACAGCAACCGTTGAGAACGACAGATTCGGCGTTGTCGAAATCTCTGCTCCGACCTTCCTTATGCGCCCGAGCAGTGAAGGAATCGCGCTTTCTGCTGTTGCAAAGACATTCCTCGGTGCTGCTGTCGATATGACAAATGCAGTGATCGAATGGAGCGTTGAAGATGAAAACGTGGCAGAAATTGATCAAAACGGATTTGCTTCTCCCGTTTCTGTCGGAGAGACAAAGGTATATGCAAAGATAACAATTGGCGGAGCTTCAGTAATCGGTGAAGCTGTTGTTTCGGTCCGCGAGGGCAAGGTTTCGCGTACATACTATACAGATGAGATGGTAGCTGCAGCTCAAGAAAACGTAAAGAAATACGCATGGGCAAAGACGCTTCGCGACACAGCTGTAAAGAATGCTGAAAAATACCTTGGAAGAATGGATTTCCTCTATCATATGATTCCGGGAGAAGGTATTCCGAGATCATCGCAGGTTGGTCTCAAGGGAGATACATATTATCAGTATTGCCGCTATTGCGGAGTTGATATTGGTAAGATCAACACATCATACCCGTGGGTATCAAACCCGCTCAGCGATCCGTGGAAGCTCCAGTGCCCGAACTGTAAGAGAAGATTCCCGTCAAATGACTTTGAAAGCTTCTATGAGCTCGGTCTCAACGAGCAGGGAATATTCGACCGCGATATCGCTCTTGAAAAGCACAAGGAGCTCTTTGACGGCAAGACATACGGCTACGGATACCTCAAGAACGATCTCTATGACGAGCTCACGGTTGATCCGTTCTGGAAGAGTCAGGGCAAGGATGTCCCGATATCCCATGGCTGGAGCATAGATTATGAGCTTGAAGAAGCAAATGACATATGGGGCGTTGATGACGGCTTTGGCTATGATACAGGCAGAAGTTACGCAGGTGGACTCCGCGAAGTACATAGCTATATAGCATACTATCATCAGTTCTCACTCTGGAATTCAAGAAAGCATAACCCCGGTGCAATCCAGACCGCAGTAGAAACTCTCCGCGATGCATATCTCTACACAGGCGATCCGAAATACGGACGAATCGGCGCCGTTATGATGGACAGAATCGCCGATGTATACCCCGATATGAACGCAAGAGCGCTCTATAAAGCGGAAAAGTCCAAGGTAAACCCGAACGGATGGGTATATCCCGGCTCAAACGGCGGTGAAGCGCGCGGTAAGATTATCGGTTCTATCTGGGAAACATATATCGTCAACTATGCAACCGTTTCCTATGAAGTCGGATCGTAGCCATGTCG
>JAZSHZ010000028.1:0-3251 GCA_045533555.1 Eubacteriales bacterium | reverse complement strand
GACCGTTACGGGAGCTTCAAAGCCCGGAACAAGGCGCTTGAACGAGTTCGTGCTCGGGTTGGTTATCGCGCAGAGGGAAGCGATATGCTTGAGAAGTCCGCCCATAAAGTAATGCGCCGTCTCGCTGAGGTTTGAATAGCCGTTGTCGTCGGAGAAGACAGGCTCTCCGTCCTTCATAAGAAGGATATGAACGTGCATTCCGTTGCCTGCCTCGCCATAAACAGGCTTCGGCATAAGAGTTGCGGAAAGACCGTGTTTAAGCGCGGTGTTGCGGATGATATATTTTATCATCATTGTTGCATCCGCCATCTTTGACATCTCTCCGAGCTGCGGCTCAATCTCAAACTGACCTGCCGCGCCAACCTCAGGGTGATGATATTTAATTGTTATGCCCGCTTCCTCCATAAGCATACACATTTCGCTTCTGCACTCATATGTCGGGTCAAAAGGCTTTGCAATGTGGTAGTTTTTCTGCTTCGGAACGACAACACCGTGGCCTTCCATACCGCTGTTCCAATATGTCTGGCGAGCATCAAGATTCATGCTGATGTTGTTCGGGGAGACATTCCACGCAACATCATCAAAAAGATAGAACTCAAATTCGGGAAGGATGAGCATCGTGTCCGCAATGCCACTGTCCTTCATATATTTTTCTGCCGCGAGAACGATATTTCTCGGATACTGCGCAAGCGGGCGGTTTTCAGGGTTATCGATGATCATCGCATTACCCGTCATAGAAAGAGTCGGGATCTCGCAGAAGGGATCCATAACCGCCGTATCGGGATCCGGAATGAAAACCATGTCGCTCTTCTCGACGACGGCGTAGCCATAGTTGGACGCATCAAAGCCGATGCCGTTCTGCATCGTTGTCTCCGAGAAATTCTTTGCAGGAATGGTGACATGGCGATATTGCCCGTTTATATCAACCATTTTGAAATCGACCATCTTTATGTCGTTTTCGCGGATTAACTTCATAATGTCTTTTGCTGTCTTTGCCATATTTCTCTCCCCAATCGTAAGATTTTTTTATAGTATAACACTATTTTTTCTCCGCGTCAATCATTTAACATATATGATATTTCCTTATGACATATACGTCATTCTCTATTGACATTTTTCGTCATTTTTAGTATATTTAGATGTATGAGTTTTCATAAAAAATTTTCGTTATGGGAGGATAACATTATGAAACTTATCTACAGTGTCAACGACAAACCCACCTTCGGCAAACTCATCATCTGTGCTATTCAGCAGCTCCTCGCGATCATGGCGGCAACGCTCGTCGTTCCGGTCATCATCAACGGCGCTTGCGGAACGGCAATGAGCTCCGCTGCAGCCCTCTTCGGCGCAGGTATCGGAACTCTCGTCTATGTCCTTTTCACGAAGAAGAAAAGCCCTGTTTTCCTCGGCTCGTCCTTTGCTTTCATCAACTCGATGATAGCTGCATTTGCAGGCGCAACGTCGATGTCTCTCGGTTTCCTCGGTCTCATCATAGGTGCAACCTTCGCAGGCCTTGTCTATGTCGTCATCGCAATCATCGTTAAAATTGCAGGCGTCAAATGGATAAGCAAGGTTATGCCCGCTGCAGTTATCGGACCGACTGTTGCAATCATCGGTCTCTCTCTTGCAGGCAATGCAATCGGCGACCTCACAAAGGGAAGCGTTGCAGTTGACGGTGTCCCCGTTGCCGCACCTATCGTTGCGGTTATCTGCGGCCTTGCAACTCTTATAATCGTCATTCTCTGCTCGGCATACGGCAAGAAGACAGCAAGACTTATCCCCTTCATCTTCGGTATCCTCGGCGGTTATGCAGTCGCTGCAATCTTCACGGCAATCGGCTTCGCTGCAAACATTGATGCACTCAAGGTTCTCAACGTTGCACCGCTCACAGATCTCTTTGCAAACGGCATCACGATTTCCACATTCTTTGCAGTTCCCGACTTCACCTTCATCGAAGCTCTCAAGGGAACGGGCGAGCTCAATGCGGCATATATCGGAACAATCGCAGTTGCATACGTTCCGGTTGCATTCGTTGTTTTCGCAGAGCATCTTGCAGACCATAAGAACATTTCTTCCATCATTGAGACAGATCTTCTCGAAGAGCCGGGTCTCCACAGAACTCTCCTCGGTGACGGTATCGGTTCTATCGCAGGCGCAATCTTCGGCGGATGCCCGAACACGACATACGGCGAATCTGTCGGATGCGTTGCTATCACGAAGAACGCTTCTGTCTACACAATCATGACAGCTGCAATCCTCGCGCTTCTCATCTCCTTCGTTTCTCCGTTTATCGCATTTGTAAATTCAATTCCGTCTTGTGTTATGGGCGGTGTCTGCATGGCTCTTTACGGCTTCATCGCAGTTTCCGGTCTCAAGATGGTCCAGGGCGTTGACCTCAACAAGAACAAGAACCTCTTCGTCGTTTCCTCGATTCTCATCGCAGGTATCGGCGGTCTCTCGCTCACATTCGGAAAGGTTACGCTCACACCTGTTGCATGCGCACTCATCCTCGGAATCATCGTCAACATCATCGTTGCAAAGGCTCCCGAGCAGGAATAAGGAGAATATATAATGAAAAACGTAACAGTCTTTGATCATCCGCTTATTCAGCACAAGACAACAATTCTTCGCCAGACGGACACAACAAACAAAGAGTTCCGCGAAACAGTCGAAGAAATAACGATGCTTATGTGCTATGAGGCACTTCGCGATCTTCCTCTTGAAGAAATCGAAATCGAAACTCCGATTCAGAAGACACGAAAGAACATCCTCGCAGGAAAGAAATTCGCTGTCGTTCCGATTCTTCGCGCAGGTCTCGGAATGGTCAACGGACTTCTCAATCTCGTTCCGGTTGCAAAAGTCGGTCATATCGGTATGTATCGCGATGAAGAAACCCTTCTTCCCCACGAATACTATTGCAAGCTCCCGCCGGATATTGATGACAGACTCGTCGTCGTTGTCGATCCGATGCTTGCAACAGGCGGAAGTGCAATCGATGCTATCGGTCAGATCAAGTCCTATGGAGCAAAGAACATCAAGTTTCTTTGCATCATTGCGGCTCCCGAAGGCATCAAGGCTCTGACGGAAGCTCATCCCGACGTTCAGGTCTATTGCGCAAACGTTGATGAATGCCTCAACGAAAACGGCTACATAGTCCCCGGTCTCGGTGATGCGGGCGACCGTATCTTCGGAACGAAATAAAACAACAAGATGCAAAAACTGCTTCGGAAATTTCCGAAGCAGTTTTTGCA
>JAZSHZ010000312.1:0-6971 GCA_045533555.1 Eubacteriales bacterium | reverse complement strand
ATACTTGTTTCTTGCCTGCGACTCGCCTGCGAATGCGGCCTGAAGATTTTGCTCTGTTCTTGAACCCTTAAGTTCCATATTTGTGTCCTCCGAATTTATCAATTTTTATTTTTTAATTTATTTCTGCCTCGCGGCATTTTTTACAGGTACAATGTGCGGTCAGAAGGTAGGATGTGATCTGCTCGCCGGAGTCGCGCTCGATGCGGTCGAGTATGTCGCGATCGACGGGTATATCCTTGACGGTGCCGCATTTGTCGCAGATGACGTGCCAATGCGCGTCGTCGGGGAGATCGAAGCGGTCGGGCTGACCCGTGACCGATAGGCGGACTATCGACCCCTCGTCAACAAGGACGCCGAGATTGCGGTAAACGGTGCCGAGCGCGATGTTCGGCATTCGTTTGCGCGCCTCCTCGAATATCTGCGAAGCGGTCGGATGCGCATACGACGCGGCAAGTATTTCGGTTATCAGTTTCTTTTGCTTTGACATATGCGCATCCTCCCATGAAAAAGATTCTCCATCAAAAGTAGGAATGATTCCTACTGGCATTATTATACCATATAGGAATCATTCCTACATCAACAATCTATTAACTTTTTGTAAACGCGTTGTAAATATGAGAGGTTATTTGATGATATAAACCCTCGCCCCACGGTCGTGAAGGTATTCTGCGACTGCTTTTTCGGCGTTTTCGTCGAAGACGACGTTGTGGGGTTCGGTTTCACGGTTTGCGCCGTACTGTCCAAGGGGGGAGGAGAGGTTTTGAACGTAGGTATTCTCATACATCTCGGGGCAGGAGGATTCCTCGAGCGCGACGGTGTGGATCATGCGGTAAGCGGCGCGGTCGAATATATTATTATGGATGGAAAAATCGCGTGCGGTGTTTGTGTAGCTCCAGCCCTTGACGTGCGCGGGGGTGTGGGTATTGTGCCGTTGCTGACCCCAGCCGTAGCCCGAAAAGCGTAAAATATTCTCCGCGATCTCGCAATTTTCGACAATACTTCCGTCAACTCCCATATTTTCGTCAAGAAAATACTCGATCGAATAGACGCAATATTCGATCAGATTGCGGAGGTATCTGATATTCTTCATCTCGACAGGCTTGCCGTTCGTCGTTTTCTGGTGAGTTATGCCCGCGTCGTAGACCTGATAAATATAGCAATTTTTGACCACGTAATCATCGCAACCGCCGTAGACCTCAACGCCGTTTCCGTAGCGGGTAACGCTTCCGCGGCGGCCTTCGGGGTAGTTTGGGTCGGTGCCCGCATAGTGCTGAATGGCTCCGCCGACCCATCCGATCTCGCATCCGCTGACGTGGAGCGACAAGACGTGCCCGCCCGAGGAGATCGCGTGCGTACCGATATATTTCAGGCAGAGATTCTCAATAGTTACGTTATAATTACTGCCGACGAAGAACATATGGCGGCGCGCAAGAGCCTCGATCGAGGAGAAGACCGCGCCGGGATTTCCCGCGTCACAGCGAAGATAAAGCTCGCCGTAGGCATCCCATCCGAGGTCGGGGATGGGAAAATCCTCGCCTTTTGAGGGTTTCACAGTAGTTTTTTCATCGTATTTACAGAAAATATCAAGATCCCGAGTCATTTCGTCCGCGATGACGAAATCCTTTTCCTCATCGTATCTGCAAACGAATTTTCCGTTCCTGTAGGATGGGATCAGCTTGCGCGAATGTAGCCCGTCATCGCCGAAAACGAGAGTTCCGCAGTCAAGGATCGGCTCGCGAAGCCTCCAGATATTTTTCGCGGGATCGTAAAGCTCCCAAAGCTCGGGGTCGGCAAGATTCTTTTCCGAGCCGTAAAGCTTAGGCTTTTCACCCTCGCCAAAAGCGCAATATTTGACTCCCGGGCGCGTCTTGACGCATCCTCGAAAGATGTCACCTCTGCGAAAACGCACGGCGTCACCCTCACAGAAATCAAAAGACGACACTTTCGCGAGCGTTTTCCACGCGCTTTCAGGGCTTCTTCCGTCATTATCGTCATCGCCGTCCGCGCTGACGTAGTATACCGCGCCCGCAAAATCCTCGGAATCGGGAAGTGAAGTGATCTCGTTCTTCAACGCCTGCGCCTTTTCATCAATTTGTGCCAGAAAATCCTTTGTCGCAAACATAATCATGCCTCCGAATCGTGATGAATTAATTTTACCATATTTTGCGCCGACATTCAAGTATTAGCGGAATTATTTATTGACTTTCGAAAAAAATAGGTGTATAATAATTATAAAATATTATTTGGTAATATAGGGGAATAAAAATGAAAAAGCCGAATAAAAAGCAGATAATTTTACTGATCGCCATCGCGGCAGTGCTCGTCGCCGCGCTGATAACGGTTCTGATCCTCGCCACAAGAGAGGATAATGACAGCGGAGATGAGAAAGAAAAATATACCGTAACCTTCGAAGCCAACGCCGAAGGTGTTATAGGTATGCCGAATAATCAAAAGATAAAAGGCGGAGAGTATGTTTCTGTGCCCGAAACACCCTCCAGAGAAGGCTACGTATTTTATGGTTGGTTTACAAATCCCGATACAGAAGCGTGGTCTCAAAATCCTTTTGATTTAAGTACTTTTCAAATTAACGAGGACATTACTTTCTACGCAATATGGTACAGCGACAAGCTTTACATAGACGGAGATGGATTGTCCTATGCAAACGAGCAGATCAATGATACTGATCCATTCAAATTCGATACCGATTCGGACGGCCTTTCGGACGCAGAAGAGATAAATACTTTTCATACCGATCCAAACAAAAACGATACCGATGAAGACAGTATTGAAGACGGAACAGAAATCGCATTGGGCATTGACCCGCTGAAAGCATATTCCGACGGTACAACGCACGATTTGGACAGAAGACTTGAGGCCGAATATAATGATTTTGACAACTCGTTCGAGCTGACAATAAATTCAGATGTGAAAATGCTTTCTTCGGTTTCTTTGCAGGTAATGGATAAGGACACCGTTTCTGATCCCAAAGGCTTGATAAGTCCAATTATTGAAATCCAATATGATAAGTCGTATGGATTTGATTCAGCAAAGCTTGTATTTGATTATTCAAAATCTGATCTTACCGGTATAAACGAGGACAATCTTACTTTTCTGTATATCAACGAAAAAACGAGAAAATATGAAGAAATACCGTCCGTTGTGGATAAAGAAAGAAAGCTGATCACTTGCGAGCCTACGCATTTCTCGGCTTATGTTGTGGGAGATAAGAAGGCTGTAACTGAAGTTGTTAACTATAATCCACTTGATAATTATATTACAATTAATAAAGAAAAAATCTTTGTGAGCGAAGTTGTTACAACCAATTTTGATGTAAAACGTCATGGATTTGCATTCACAAATTTTGATGCATATGGCTACACTAACGGTGTTTGTTACGGTTTTACATGGGTTGCATGTCTAAATTATTTGGAAAGACTACCTTCTTTCGGACTCTCAAGTTTATTATGGGGGGAAATTGTTCCCAGCTATAATTTGCACAATGATTCACGTTATACAAATAATAGACTATATATTGAAAGTGAAAAAAATATTTTTAACAAGTCAAATAATTATACATGGTATGGTGACAATCAGGAAGCTAATGCCATCTCCGAAACGTTAAATTGCATCGTTAATATATGGGATAAACAACCTTTATTGTCAGACCAGATCGGGCAAAATCTTAATAAATCCACACATTTTCAGAAGTTAATAGATAACTTAAAAAATGATATACCTGTGCCTTTGACGTTATATGGATATAGAGAAATAAAATGGCAACCAGACATCAAAGTTGCACATTCTGTTCTTGCATATGGTTTATATCAGAAATTGACACCAAATGGCATTATATATTATATATTGATATATGATTGTAATTACCCGGGACAAAAACGATATATAACAGCAGTACAGAATTCGTTTCTTCATAATACTTACACATTATCTTATGAAATATACGATAATATTCACATTTCCGATCCGCTTGATATTACTGATGACGAAAGCCTGTTTATAAAACATACGATAACCGAGGAAGAAACAACACTTCTGACCGAAACCACGGTAACTCCGGAAACTACCGTCACACCCGAAACTACCGAGCAGGTGCCGGAAACTACCGTTCACGTGCATGAATATTCAACGACAGAGAATGCGGCGACTTGTACTTCGGAGGGAAGCATTGTGTCCTCTTGTTCATGCGGTGATAAAAAAACCGAAATTCTGCCTGTTATTGATCATAAATTTGCAGGTAACGTATGTTCAATGTGCGGTCTGAAGAAGGAGATCTACAGTTTGGGTCTGGAATTCAAGCTGAATGACAGCGGTAAATCCTATTCTCTTATCGGCATAGGTACATGCACAGATACGGATATTATTATTCCTTCCACTTACGAAAATCTCCCAGTAACCGCTATTGAAAGCAAAACCTTTGAAGGAAATAAAAATATTAAATCCATAGTAATTCCCGCAAGCATAAAAACCATTGGAATAGGTGTGCTTAACGATGCCGATTCCCTTGAAAGTATCACTTTCGGCGAAGGTCTCGTTGAAATCAACACCTCGGCGTTCTATTCATGTGACAGTCTGACAAAGGTATCAATGCCCGAAAGCCTTAAAATTGTCGGCGGAAATGCGTTTGCTTCTTGTAAAAATCTCAAAAATATCACTCTGAACGAAGGATTGATCGAGATCGGCAGCGGAGCATTTCAGGCTTATTCTCCTTTCGGAAATTACAACGACGAGGCGTTCAATTTTTACGGAAACGGAAAATATCTCGGAACAAAGAACAACCCCTATTATGCGCTTGTCGATTTGCCAGATCCCTTCAATACCAAGAGCTGCGAGATACACAAAGATACAAAAATTATCGCTTGCGAAACTTTCAGCAACAGTATTATTGAAGATATCATTATCCCGAATGGGGTTAAGATTATCAATACCTGGGCATTTTTCGGTTGTAATACCTTGAAAACAGTTAAAATCGAAGGCACAATCGAAGAACTTGCCGCAGGAGCATTTTATGAGTGCAAAAATATAGTTTATAACGAATATGAAGGCGCATATTATCTTGGAAACGACTCAAATCCTTATCTTATTCTTATGTCTGTAAAAGATACGGAAAAGTCTTCATATACGATTCATCCGAACACAAAACAGATAGCAAGTAATGCATTCCGCAAGTGCACGGCTATTAAATCCTTTGAAATTCCCGAGCATATAACCGTAGTTGGTGAATATGCATTTGCAGAATGCTCCGCACTTACCTCAATAGTCATTCCGAAGAGCATTACAAAACTTTCTTTGGGAATATTTTATGATTGTACCGGTTTGACCGAGATAGTAATACCTGATCATATCGTGTCAATAGGCAGTTATGCTTTGAGAGGATGCACATCGCTGAACAAAGTCATAATCAAGAATAATGTAAAATCGATTGGTAAATATGCATTTGCCGTTTGCTCAAAACTGAATTCCATTGATTTTTACGGAACAGAAGACGAATGGAACAAGATAGAAAAGGACGAAAATTGGAGCGGTAACAACCTTTATTCTTCAATTAAAGTTAATATCATCGAACCCACCATGCTTGATTCAGGAGCTTCGGAGGGAATTACTTACCAGAAGAGCACGGATAAAACCTACTACACGGTTTCATCCGTCGGAACCTGTACTGACGCCAACATCGTCATCTCCGCAACCTGCAACGGTCTGCCCGTCAAGACGGTCAGCAAAAAAGCATTTGAAGGATGTAAGACCGTAATCTCGATAACTATCCCTTCTTCTGTAAAAACCATCGAAACAGAAGCATTCAAGAATTGCACCTCTCTCAAGAGCGTCAAACTTGCGGAAGGGGTGGAAAGCATCACTTTGCATGCATTTATTGGTTGTATCTCGCTTGAAGAGATAAATATCCCGTCAACCTGCTCTCTTGAAAATGCATTTGTTGGCTGCACTTCGCTTAAAACGCTTAATATTGACCCCGCAAATAAGGAATATAAAATGGTTGGCAGTTGTCTGATTTCCAACGGAAACGCGCTGGTGCTTGATCTCGGCGAGGGCAATATTCCCGCAAATGCTGGTATTCAGACTATACTGACAAATGCTTATTATCAGTCGAATATTAGCGAGATAGTAATTCCAGAAGGCGTAACCAAGATAGACATTGGCGCGTTTAAGGGATGCATTAAACTTGAAAAGGTCACGCTTCCCGAAAGTCTTACAACACTCGGAAATGCCGTTTTCAATGAATGTACCTCTCTCAAAGAAATATTCATTCCGAAAAACGTAAGCAAAATAGGAATCAATCCGTTCAGCAATTGTTCTTCACTCGTATCGATCAAGGTTGATCCCGAAAACAAAACTCACACTTCTTCTGAAAACTGTCTTATTGATATTGCTAAAAAATCTGTTATTTCCGGCTGCTCGACAAGTATAATTCCAAGTGATGGCTCTGTAACCACGATCGGTCAAGCATCATTCAGCGGAATTTCGAACATTAAAAACATAGAACTCAACAATCATATCACAAAAATCGAATCGGGAGCATTTATGGGTTGCGACAGCCTTGAAAAGATAGTGATCCCCGACAGCGTAACAGATATCGGATCCATGGTTATATATAATATGAAATCCGTCAAAGAGATCGTTCTCGGAAACGGTATTACATCTTTGAATTGTATCAGTTTTTCCAATATGAATAATCTCCAAAAAATCACTTTTGGCAGCGGTATTACCGTTATTGAAAAATATGACCTGATGTCCTGCCCCGCATCCGAGATTATTCTTTCCAAGTCAATAAAGAAGATTGAATCAAGTGCCATATGCTATTCTAAAAACCTCACCGCAATCAGATTCGAGGGCACCATGGCAGAATGGAACGCCATCGAAAAAGAAGACGAATGGGATAAAGGTACAAGCAATTATACCGTTTACTGCACCGACGGAGAGATCAAAAAATAATAAAACAA
>JAZSHZ010000093.1:0-2268 GCA_045533555.1 Eubacteriales bacterium | reverse complement strand
AAAAACACTCTAATCGGAAAAGTTGCTGACGGTATCCTTAAAAAAGGCGAAAAGGTTTCTGTTATAAGGGACGGTAAGGTTATTGCACTAGGTGTTGCGGAAGATTTGCAGATGTTTAATAAGTCGTTGGATAAAACCGTTAAAGGCGACAACGTCGGAATCGTATTTAACAGAGAAAAGGGAGTGTTGCCCTCCAAAGGCGATATTGTAGTTAAATATCAGCCTTCACACGTCGTTGACACAAGTGATATCGTTAATTAATTTTGTTGTTAATTCCAATTAACATAAAGAAATAAAATATTTAGGAGGATTTAATTATGGCAAAACACACATGTGCAATCTGCGGAGCAGAAGTAGGTCTGCTCTCCGAACAAAAGCTTGCAGACGGCAATTATATCTGCCGCAAGGTATGCTCGAAAAAATGCCTTAAAATCTTTGACAAGGTTGAGGCAACTCTTGACTCGGTTAACTCACACATCGCACAGGTAGAGTTCGGCACAAAAGCATGGAATCAGATTTTCGTTCCGCTGACAAAGACAAAGGTCAAGGAAGAGAAGATGAAGCGCTTCGGCAAAAACGGTGAGCTTTACATCTCCCCTTCCACGGGACTTGTTGCAATCACAGAGAATCGCTATAAGATTTTCATTTTCGGCAAATCCACACTCGCTTGCGTATACCGTCTCGCTGACCTTTACGGCTACGATTACGAATCCGAAGAGGTCAAGAACTCTGACGGCAAGACCGAGACAAAGCATTTCTGCGTATTGACCTTCAACAACACACCCGGCATGTATCAGGTGCGAATGGAGATCAGAACGGGAGAATTTGAAAGCATGGCAAAGTATTTTGACACGCAGTTCGGCATCCAGAAAACACTTGGCAACATGAAGAACACCTTCAAACAGCAGATGAGTGCTGCCAAAGCAATCGCAGGAGCCATCGGCGCAATCAAAGACGGAACTATGGATGAAGCCAAGGCTGCAGAAACTGTCGAGACTCTCGATGCTGCACAGTATGGCGACAGAACAGAATGGATTGCAAAAGCAGACGCCGCACTCGCAACCGTTCAGAAATAAAACAAACATATAAATATTTTTCAGGAGGAATTTATTATGAAGAAATTATTTGCATTACTTATGGCAGTTATGATGATTCTTTCCCTTGCGGCTTGTACGCCTGCTCCGGAAGAACCCGAAAATGTTCCGAGAGAACCCGTTACTCCGGCACCCGCACCGGCATTGGTAGGAAACTACACACTCACAGCGGAATATCTCCCGTTTGACGCACCTATTATCAATGATGTCTCGGGAGATCCCGATATGGACGTTTTAGGAAATAATGTTTATATTTCAAACGGTGACACCGAAGTTAAGATTTACACGCTTGACGGCTCAGCTCTTACATATGTTAAGTCCGTTACGGTCGATGACACAGGCGACAGCATAAGCGTTGACGGAAGCGGGAAAATTTATGCTGACGGCGGTGTGTTTGAAGCGACGATATACGATCCCGAAACAGGCGCAAAGGGCGAGGCTGTTGCAAGCGGCGAGCTTACAGCTTCCAAGAATGCAGATTTTGCTCTTGCCTACTTCACAGGAAATGAAGCAATAACTGCAATCACGGGCGGAGCTGCTGCACCGTGGAATTTGAACGGCGCTCCCAATGTCGGTAAGTATGAATCCATCAGCGTAATTGAAATCGTTGGCGACACTGTTCTTCTCGCAGGAGCTGATGCAGAAAACAACATTATCGGTGCTTATGATATAAACGGCAACCAACAGATGCTCTCCTCCGGTTCTCTTGCAGGTTCACTTCCGAATGCAGCAACAAAGACAGCAAACGGATATGTTTCATCTTCCGTTAATCAAATGACTTTCGTTAACGCAGAAGGCGCTATCATCGGTGAGGTTAATGCGAAGGAATTATTTGGCATTCCCGACGATTCGGTTTGGATTTACGAAATGACTGCTCTTCCCGAAGGCGGCTTCTTGGCGCTTGCGCAGGTTTACAAATCCGGCGTTGACGGAGATGAAATCGTGCTCTTCAAGGTTTCAGGTTTCTAAAATTGTAGGGAAGGAAGCTTTATGCTTCCTTCTTCTCAAAGCCCTTCAATGCAGTGTTGGAGGGGTTTGAGAAGAAGTTTTAAATCCGCAACACTTTTTGTCGCTGAAATTAAATTTTCCCGGGAGGGATGTTGAAATGAAAATGGCAGTAATCCCGCTGATTTTATGTATTGTTCTCATCGCCCTTGCAGGTTGCTTCAAAAAA
>JAZSHZ010000115.1:0-14584 GCA_045533555.1 Eubacteriales bacterium | reverse complement strand
GATGTTTCAAGGCGTTTTATATACAATGCTCCGTTTTTTGTAAATTGGTTTTGTGAAAATTTGAGACAGAACGACACATAGATCGTTCCCTATATATAAATTCTCCGCTTGTGTTCTTGTGCCTTTTTCGACAGTCTGAGGCTATGCCCGAGGCATAGCCTTTTGTTGAAAAAAGAGTTTCTTTGTGTTATACTGTCTGTGAACGGAGGAGAGCGCCATGTTTGATGTTCTTCATAATCTGAAGGTATACACATTGATAAGAACAGAGTATTATACTCATCCTGAAAAAAAGAATAATGAATTTCACTGGCATGACTATTATCAGTTTGTTTATGTCAGAAAAGGGAGCGGCGCTGTCATTATCGGAGATGAAGTTGTTCGCGTCTCGGAGAATGATGCGGTTATTGTCAAAAGAAACGAACCGCATACATTTGAGGTCTATTCAGGCAAGATGGAGACGTATGAGGTAAAGTTTATTCTTCTCGATGAAAAGACCGATTTTCTCCGTGAGGATGTCAGGTTCTTTTGCCATGATACGGCGAGAAGCATCAAGCATTCTCTTCGCCAGATTGAATATGAAACCGATGATGTTGATGAATTCAGCCGCGATGTCATATCTGTAGAGATGTGCAAGATACTTCTGTTTATGAAGCGCGAGCTTATGCGTCGTCGCGAAATTGCGGATATCAAGGCGATAAATGATGACGACGAGGTGACGGATGAGCTCCTTGATAAAATCAGAAGATATATAGATGAGAATATTTCTCAGAATATAACCGTCAAGGATGTTTCTGAATTCGTTTGTGTTGAATATAAATATTTCAGCCATCATTTCGCGTTGCGCTATGGAATGAGGCTTAAGCAATATATAAGAAGAAAGCGGATAGAACTCGCAAAAGAATTGATCGTCAACACTGAAATGAATATGACCGCGATTGCAGAAACTTGCGGTTTTGGAACGATACATTATATGACGAGAGTGTTTAAGGCGGAGGAGAACATTTCGCCGACTGAGTTCCGCCGCCGTTTCAAAAATAAATATGCTATTATGCTTGATTCCGCACCTGCGTCTTTTTATAAGGATAGGGTGGAGAAGGCATAAAACGGAGGTAACCATGATTAATATAACTGATGTAAAACTGAATTTCGTCCGTGAGCCGCTTCTTGCGCCGTTTGGTTTCAAGGGCGGTCACCTCGATGAGCTCTGGCAGATTCTTGTCCGCGTTGAAGATGGTGATGAGTTTGGCGTTGGAGTCGGAGTGCAGAGTGTTCTCTGGTCCGATGCGGAGATTTTTGCCTCGCATTCGCAGTGCGGAGGAAACACGCTTATGTTCCTCATAACCGAATATGCGGCAAATATGATACGCGGAAAGAGCTTTGAGACGCCGTTTGATGTTCTTGATTTTGTTCGTGAGGATGCGATTGAATATGCAAAGAAAATAACCTGCAGAGAAGATCTTCGCGAAACATTTGTCATGAATGCTCTTGTCGCGCTTGATAATGCAATCTGGCAACTCTATGCGAAAAAAGAAAAGAGCGAGGATTTCGTCTCTCTTGTTCCGTCGGAATTCAGACCTGCTCTTTCATATCAGCATAAAAAGCTCTGCAATATCCCTCTCATAACCTATGGGCTTTCAGCGGAGAAAATACATGGTCTTCTGAAAGATGGATTCTTCCTTCTTAAAATCAAGATAGGTTCTGATCCGGATGGGGATAAGGATCTTGACAAGATGCTTGCATGGGATAAGGCAAGACTTGCGGAGATACATAAGATCGCTTCGGAATATACAACAGAATATACAGACAGCGGAAAAATCGCGTATTACATTGATGCAAATGGCAGATATGACACGATTGAGCGTATGCAGGATTTCCTTTCCTTTGCGGAAGAAATTGGCGCACTTTCGCAGATCGTTCTTCTTGAAGAACCGTTTGCAGAGCAGAATAAGATTGATGTTTCAAGTCTTCCTTGCAGAATTGCGGCGGATGAATCCGCGCATTCCGTCCGTGATGTCGAAGAACGTATCGCTTTGGGCTACACGGCGATTGCACTCAAGCCGATTGCAAAGACGATGTCCGAAAGTCTCAGGATTCTCAATGAGGCGACAAAGAAAAATGTCGTTTGTTTCTGCGCTGATTTGACTGTAAATCCGCTTATGGTTGAGATCAATAAGAATGTCGCATCGCGCATCGCCCCGATTCCCGGAATAAAGATTGGCGCCGTTGAGTCAAACGGTGCGCAGAACTATACGAACTGGGAAACTCTTTATTCATATCATCCGATGGGAAGTGAGAGCTTTGCCGCACCGATAAAAGGAGTTTATGAATTGAATGACAAATTCTTCGAAACTGCAGGCGGCATCTACCGCGATTCCGAATACTATATTAAAGCAATATAACCTGAAATAGATGCAACCGAGGTGCCTTCCTTGCGGAGGTGCCTCGGTTGCATTATCTTTAGTATAAAAGAACGTCCTTATATGTAATGACTTCGCTTGAGATTCTGCGAAGTGTTCTTGAATCGACCCTTTCGAGATTCGGGTATTCCTTGAGATAGTCCTCGCAGATGTCAGCGCGGAGGAAAGTAACCTCGATCGAGAGGGGAAGTGAAAGTGTGAAAGGCTTGAATTCTGCGCGGCGGCGGATACCCTCCTCAACAGCGGCAGTGATTCTGGATTCCGCTTCTTTTAAATCAATGCTTTCGGCTTCTCTCCATGAGATCCCGCGCTTAACCTCGGCGCAGGGGAGTGATTCGCCAAACATAGCGCGTGCCTCGCGGCAAGTAGCATCGTCTCCGGAGACGCAGACGAAGGGGACACCGTGCATACCCGCATAAAGCGCGCCCTGTGCAATTTCACCGTAGTCAACTCCGTTGAGTCTGTAGGCAAACCAGTTTTTTGAGGACTGAACGTGTTCAAGAAAAGCATTTGTTGTTCCCGGTTTTGCGTGAACTCCGATTTCAAGACAAGCGTCAATCTTTTCTCTTGCAAAAATATCGATGTATTCAGCAACAGAAATTTGCGTTGCGCGCGGGTCAAGAAGCTCTTTTATAAAACTGTCGCCTGAACCGTGACCGTCGACAACATATATTGTGTCCGCACCTGCGCGGACAGCACCTTCAACCGCGGCATTCGTGTCTGCCATAAGGCGTTCACGTGCCTTTTGCTCGCCATCCCAACCGCTTTTGTGAACCTGTTCCCAGTTATCAACTCCGCTGATTCCTTCTATATCAGTCATTATAAGAACTTTCATATTAAAACCTCGCTTTTATCATTTTCTGCATTGTACCATAGCATATTTTAATTGTCAATAAATCAATCAAAAGAAAAACACATTCCGGATAGATGAAATTCCGGAATGTGTTTTTTAAAGATGTTTTCTGTAGTTTAATGGCGTTAACCCTGTTGCTTTCTTGAATACACGGCAAAAATACTGTAATGACGAGAATCCGCTTTCAAGCGCGCAATCCTCAAGGGTCATAAAAGTAGAACACATAAGCTCTTTTGCTTTGTTGAGCCGCAAGGAGGTTATATATTGAGAAGGCGATGTTCCAAATTGAGATTTGAATAGTTTTCTGAAATAGACCTCGCTCATTCCGACTGTTGAGGCAAGCTCGGATATCGTAAGTGTTGTATTTTTGAAATTCAGATCTATATAGGATTTCATATCATGTATCTTTGTTCTTGTATTGTGCGAGAGATAATCGGGGTTATCCGTTGCCATGAGCAGAGCATATATCTCATAAAACAGAGAGATCGATTTTGTCACAGAGGCTTTTGATGGGCTGTTGAAGTTTTTATGAAGCTTTCTGAACAGATTATCGGCATATTCTTCGTTTGTCGGTCTGAAAAATCCGCTCTTGCAATCGGTGTTGTCTTCAAGGAGAAAATCACAGAAAATATACTTGTATTCATCGGAGTTGACTTCGAATGAGTATTTCTGCGTGTGTGAAAGAAAGAGAATATCTCCCTTCTTGAGATGAATTTCCGTTCCGTCTTCGAGAATATATGTGCATTCACCGGCAAGCGTGTAGGAAAATGCATCGTAAAATCTCGATTTTACATTAATCGGTTTGCGAATGTGTGTATGTGTGGCTTTGACAACATTGAAGATCTTTTTGACATAAAAAATGTTTTGCGTGATTTTTTGCTTCATAAAGTCACCCCGTTGTTTTGGAATGTGTAAAAATATAGTATCATTTTTATTTTCGGTTTTCAATGGGAAATTATAACAATTGTTTCGATTTGTGCAAAAAATCATTTATGAAAATTTACAGATACGCGATGTGCATTATATAATTAATGTAAAGTGGCATAAATATATTTTCATATGCCGTGATGATAAAGTATTAAATTTGAGGAGGAAATAAAAAATGAGAAGAATTCTTGCAATTATTCTCGCGGTTGCAATGATTGCAACATTAGCTCCGTCAGCATTTGCGACGGAAACTTCGGGAGAGGGGGATGTCAATATAAAGCTGAATATAGAAAGTCTCCTGAACGGATATACGACGACAACACCATTAGCCGCCATTATGAGCTATACCACGACAAATAATATATTCAGATATTTGCGATCATCACTTACTGCAAGCACTCAGGCACTTGATTTGGCAGGAACTGAAACGCCTGTCGCAAGTCAGGTTGAGTTTGCCGGTGTAGCAGATTCAAGATTTATGAGAATAACCGGCAGAAGATATGTCTGTTTTGAAATAGACATTCCGAGTACCGGCGCATATTCAATGAGTGTTCACCACCAGCGTTCAACGCGCGGTGTCAAGGCGGATGTATATCTTATGGACTATGCATCCTATAATGCCATAGGTACATTCGGAATAGCAAAGCTCGGAAACCCTGTCGGTCAGTATGACTGCGATAACGATGAAAGTGAATATACCGATTTCAACGGCTCGAATAAGGAATGGGTTGATTCCGTGATCTTTACGGATAAAGAGCTTTCGGAAGGAAAGTATATTATAACCTTCATTCCGCCTACCGGAATTTCAAATTCTGACCGATACACAATAGGAAATATCACTTTGACCGGAGATACATTCAGTGAAGCTGAGCTCGGATTTTCGGTTAACTACAATATTGACAAAACAATGTTTGATAACGGTGTATACTACGGAACTGCATACACGGCGCGTGATCTCGATTATAATATGACAAACGGATTTTTCAATGTCTACGGTGTAAGCGGAAGCGTAAGCCTTGGCGGAAATGCTGCCACAACATATCGTTTTATCAAAGTAAAGTCCGATGCCGCCGTTGCGATAAAAGTAAATGTCCCGCAAGGTGGTTTGTATTCACTTGTAACAAGCTATCAGAAATCAAAGGATGGCGGGCTTGCAACAGTTGAGGTCGACGGAAATGTGGTCGGAACATACAACTGCAGTGACACAACGCTTACATACAATATGGGTGGCAATGGTGCGGTCTGGGAAAATGATGCCGTTATTGCGGAGAATCTCAATCTCACAGCAGGTGAGCATATCGTCAGAATCTCGGTCGGCGGCTCGAATAAATATGCCTCAGTCTATGATTTTGCGCTTGTTTCGGGAGCGGGCAAGCTTGCGACAAAGATGGGTGGTTATATTAAGGTCGGAAAGACCTCGCTTGTTCCGCGTGAGGAGACAACTGCAAGTGTGGTTGCTTGCCTTTCGGACGGAAGCATTGATACAGATGCGGAAATCTCAGCTCTCGGTAGCTCCGACACATCGGTTATAACGGTGGCAGGGAATAAAGTAATTGCAGTCGGCGTCGGAACTGCAAACATAGAAGCCACGGTTGACGGGAACACAGTGTCGCAGGAGATAACAGTAGCGGATATTGAAGCACCTGCAAAGGTTTCTCTCGCAGTTTCGAATAATATCGATGATTCCATAGAAATTCAAAACGTAAACCGTGGAAGCTCGGTTACGGCGACGGCTCCCGAGAAGGAAGGTTATAAATTCCGTCATTGGGTTCGCGGAACCGAGGATAACGGCGAATGGATTTCGGGCGATGCTGAATATAAGTTCAATCTTATAACAAATACTTATCTCACGGCAATCTATACTCCTGTTGCGGAAGATGAAAAAATCGTTGAGTTCTGGAATGGGAACGGTCAGTATATAACGGAAGAAAAGGTCGTTGATGGTTCCGTCAGCCTCCCTGAGAATCCGAAGCTTACAGGTTTTGTTTTCAGCCGTTGGCTTATCGCAGAGGATACAGAGTTTGTGAATGCAAATATAACAGCTCCGCTCACGCGTGCGGTTGCAGATTTTGCAAGCCTCGGCAAGACAATCACCGTTGAAGGAACAATGTGTGAATATGATGAAGCCATAACAAAGAACTCCGCAAGCGGAAACGAAGTCGCGTGGTATCGTGATGGCGTTCTCGTCGGCTACGGAAAGTCATATACCTATCATGCATGGTCTGATGTCGGCAGCGTAGCGGAAGCTGCAATCACGGTAAAAGCTCCTGTTGTCGTCCTTGATGCGGCGGCAAGGGGTAGTGCGCGTATGATTGAATTTGATGCGGGAGATATGAATATTGTCGAAGTTGGAATACTCTTTGGCGATACATCCGCAAAGCCGACTGTTGACAGTTGCAAATATAAGGCAACTTCAGCAAAGAACGGAGTCGGAATCCATGGACAGTTTACCGCACAGCCCGCAGATTCCACATACACAAATGCCCGTGGTTATCTCATTTATAAGGATAGCAAAAATACATACAGAGTAATATACGCAGACTGATAAAATGTGTGATGCGGAGTGCGAGAAAGTCCGCACTCCGCATTTTGCAATGATAAAGGAGAAAGAACATGAAGAGACTTTTGGCGCTAATACTTTCGGTTGCAATGCTGATATCTTTTGTTCCGGCGGTTTCTGCAGGAAATGAAAGTATCACGTTGTCATTGAATATAGAAAGCCTCCTGAACGGCTTTACGACGACAACGCCTTTTGCGGATGTCATGAATTATACGACATCTGACAGCGTTTTCAGATATCTCAGGTCATCGCTCAGTGCAAGCACTCAGGCACTTGACTCGGCCGGCACGGAAACTCCCGTTGCAAATCAGGTTGAGTTTGCGGGTGTTGCTGATTCAAGATTCTTTAAAATAACGGGAAGACGTTATGTCTGTCTTGAAATAGATATTCCGAGCGATGGAATATATTCTATGAGTGTCCATCATCAGCGCTCGAAACGCGGTGTCAAGGCGGATGTATATCTTATGGATTATTCATCCTATAATGCATTAGGTTCGTTCGGAATAGCAAAACTCGGAGAATCGGTCGGTCAGTATGACTGCGATAATGATTCGAGCTCATATGCTGATTTCAACGGCTCAAATAAGGAATGGGTCAATTCCGAGATCTTTGCGGATAAAGAGCTTGCCGCAGGAAAGTATATTATAACATTCATTCCTCCGGCTGGAATTTCAAATTCTGACAGATACACTATAGGTAATATCACATTGACGGGAACTGTCAATGGCGAACCCGAGCCGGAGCCGGAACCTGAACCCGAGGTTGAAGGAATAACTGTTGCTTATAATCTCTCCAAACATCTTATTGACGGTGGATTTGCGTGGAGCACGTCATCACCTGAAATTTCCGAAATTGATTATGAAGCGACAAACGGTTTCTACAGAGTTGTAAACAGCTCGGTGGCAAAGCACGACGGCAACAGATTCTGCTACGGCGGAAGCGATCCGAAGTTCCTCCGTGTAAGGGAAGGCTCATTTGTTTGCTTTGAAATCAACGTACCGCAGGATGATAAATACACACTGAAGACAAATTATCTCAAAGCAAATGTCGGCGGAAAGGTCGATGTTTATGTAACGCCTGTTGAAGAATATAATGCGATGAGTTCATTCAGTATCGCAGGTCTCGGTGATGCTGCGGGAAGCTATGACTGTACCGGAGCAAGCACAGATCTCGGATTTGCCGCGGCAAACAAAAATTGGGTTAACAATGCGACTGTTGCAAAAGACCTTGAACTTTCCAAAGGCAAATATGTTGTAACCTTCATAACAAATTCCGGCGACAGTGCAAAATACGGCTCCGTAAGCTCGTTTTCACTTGTAACGGGCAATGGCAAAAACTCCGTTCTTATGAATGTCGGTGCAAAGGTTACTGATGAGGATTATGTCGTCCTCTCGGGCTTTATATCTGACGGTTCGGCAAAGACGGATTTTTCGGATGCGACGGTAAAATTTGAAAGCTCCAATGAGACGATTGCGAAAGTTGATGATAACGGATATATAACTTCATTAAAAAATGGTGAGGTTACGATTACGGCAAAGATAACGCTCGATGGAAAAGAGTATATCGCAGAATGCGATTATGTATCTGCGGCTATGGACAGCGATATAACAATACGCTACGATATCGGCGGAGGAATGTATGCGCTCAATGCAGAAGTCGGTGGCATTGCCGGAACCGCGAGCGGTCAGAAAGGGCTCACATATGAGCGGTCCAACGGCTTTTATGAATATAAAGCGGCTTCGACAGAGGGCACAACGGGCTATCTCAATTGCAGGGTCGACAGTGTGAACAAGAGCGGCGCAATCCGCCTTCTTGCAAATGACACTTGGGTTGCTTTTGAGATATATATTCCGCGTGCGGGCGTATATGATATGAAAATGTATAATTCCCGAAACGATGCGGGAACAGATACGGATGTTTATGTTATCCGTTCGGATTCGTGGAGCAAGGAAAACTTCGGAACGAAGACAGGGGCATTCACAAGCTATGATGCGGATACGGCATATACTTCAAACTACTTCCAGAGAATGAATCCCGAGCCCGTTGATGCGGGAAAGATATCGATAAAGCGACCGGGATATTATGTCGTGACGTTCAAAGCTCCGAAGGCGAGTGGAACGGCTTACGGATGCGTAGGTTCGTTTGAACTTGTTGCGGGTGAGAATTCGGTTGTTATGGGTGTTAAGCTCAAAACGGAGCGAAACCGTGCAATGCTTATGGCTCATATGTCCGATAATGAACTTGTTCCGTTTGAAAATATCGATGTTGTCTATGAGAGCGAAAAGCCTGAAGTTGCGGAAATTAATTCCTCAACCGGAGAGATAACGGATAAAGCAAGCGGCAAGGTCAAAATTACAGCAACCTGTGAATATGAAGGAAAAGATTACAGCGCATCTGCATTTTATACTGCGCTTGATCCGAATGCACGCGGAATTGAAATCAAAGTGGATGTCGGCGATGCTCTCGCGGCAAACGGAATTAAAAACGATGGCAAAGTCGGCTACGGCGCAATGAACTATGACACGACAAATGGAATTTATAAATTCTTAAATGGTACTGACACAAAACACAACAGCGGTAATCTTGAAGTAAGAGAAAAGAATATCGCAGTCCGTGACGGCAGATATATCGCGTTTGAAGTGCTCATCCCTGAGCCGGGAATCTATACGATGGAGATGTGGCCGTCGGCAAACAGTGATATTATTCCGATCAATGTCTTTATGGCAAAGGGAAAGGTATCGACGGATTCAAGTGATTTAATCGGTTCATACGACAGTATCGATCCGACGATTCCTTATAACCCCAATTATTTCAAGAATATTGTCAAAGAACCGTTGTATATTGACAATATTGTTATTGAGGAACCCGGATATTATGTCTTTAATTTCAGAGGCGACGGATCTAAATATGCAAATGATCCGAGCTACAGCAACTATAGACGCGGATCAGTCGGCAACTTCAGTCTCTATAGCAGCAAGAATTCGGTTATGCTCGGAGCAATTCCCGCAGAAAGTGAAGCGGAAGTAACATATATAAGCGCATATCCGGATGAAACGTTAATCAGCTACACAGACCCTGTTAACAAGGGTAAAACAAAATTCAATATTCCCATAAGAAAACTGGACGGAACGGTTGTCGAAACTGTATTTGATTCGGTTGATCTTGTGTCATCCGAGGAAAGCATTGCGACTGTTTCGGAAGAAGGTTTGGTTTCTGTAACGGGAGACGGCGATTTCTCGGTTACTGCAACTGTTTCGCTCGGAGGAAAGAAATATAGCGGCGCGGTAGCTATGAATGCATATGACAACACAGGCATTGCATTCTCCGAATTTATCGCTCCGGAGGAAATGTATGTAAGAGGTACAGCAAAGACATCCCTCGTTGTAACGATGAAGAGCGGAAATGTTTCGGTTGTCCCGGGAAATGTCAGAATAAACTACAGTTATGATACTGAAGGAATTGTTGAGGTTGATGAGTCGGGATTTATTCGGGCGCTTTCCGAAGGTGAGGCGAAGATGACGGCATCCGCGGAATATAAGGGCGGAGAAGTAATCGATTCGGTAACCGTCAAGGTAACTCTCGGTGACGTAAAAACAGAACCGTCTTATTATACCCATGAAAAGCGCGCTGTAATTCAGTCCAACATTGAAAAGTATTCATGGGCGAAGACTATGAAGAATAAGACTGTTTCGTCCGCTGCAAAATACCTTGAGACCTGGGAGATATTATATAATCATCTCCCGCGCGAAGGCATTCCGCGCGCAAGATTTGCATCGAGCCAGGAAGATTCAAACTATAAATATTGCCGCTACTGTGGCGGAGACATTGCGGGTATAACGACAAATGGTGGCGGTGGATGGAGAACCAACCATATAAATCGTCAATGGAAGATCCAGTGCCCGCATTGCCAGCGTAATTTCCCGTCAAACGATTTTGCGCTCCTTTATGAACGCGGACTTGATGAAAACGGTGTCTATGATGCGGATAGAGCCCGCGCAAACAATGCAATCGCAGTTGAAAACGGTGAAAAGGATGCTCTTTTGAATGTTCTTTATCCCGAAGTTGCAACATCTAAGGTAATAAACCTTGGTAAAGGACTTCGACCTGGTGAAACGGTTGAAGGCTGGGGTGTAGATGACGGATGGGGCTATCGCCCGATCGATGAAAACGGAAAGAATTATAAAAACCCCGAAAACGGTATCGAGATCCATGCTTATATTCCTTATTATGTCAGATGCCTCTGGAATGAATACTACACGGCAGTAAATTCTCTTGCAACGGCATATGTCTATACGGGAGACGCAAAATACGGAAGAGCGGGAGCAATCCTTTTTGACCGCTTTGCAGATCTTATCAAGGAATATGATATTGCGATTCAGGATGCAAAGGACGGTATGAAACTTCAGAACAGCGGCGCAGGCTATATAAGAGAAGCGCTCACGGATGCTATGCAGTTCGGCGATGTCATAATTGTTGCAGATATGGTTTTCCCGATGAAGGATGACCCGCAGGTTATTTCATATCTCTCAAAGAAGGCAGAAGAATTCGGCCTTGAAAATGATAAATCCTCATCCGATAAAATCTGGGATAACTGGAAAGGTGCGGCTCTTGAGCTGTTCGAAGGTGCAAAGACAAATCGACTCAATTCAAACTTCGGAATTGTTCAGGGGCTCATTGCTGCATGTGCTATCGTTGTTGATGAGGAACCCGAGACAACGGAGATGGTAAAGTGGATTTATGCACCGGGAACAAATCAGACTGCAACCGTAACGGGAGGTAATGTTCTCTCAAAGATCGTTCATGAGGTTGACCGTGACGGTATGGGAAGTGAGTCGGGAGATAACTATAATATCCTGTGGCCGGCAAATCTTCTCGATGCGGCAAGATATCTTGATAATTACAGAGGCGATGCAAACTACAATATGTGGGAGCATCCGAAATTCGTCCAGATGTTCCTTCCGTTTGAGGCAAAGGTACTTGCAAACACTCATCACGCGCAGATAGGTGACTCTGCCGGTGTTGCGACGGTAGGCTTCAGCGGTGGCACAGCTGATTTCCTCGAAGCATTCCGTGCGCTCAAGGATAAGCCGACAATGCAGGATGAAGCAAAAACGATTGCGCAGTATATCTATATGCGTGAAGGTTATAATCTTGATGCACTCAACTATGGTATTATGGATGAGAATCCCGAAAGCGCAAAGGATGATTTGCTTAAGTATATCGATGAAACTCCGGCTCCGAAGAGTGATCTTCTTGCAGGATATGGTTTCGCGGTTCTTCGTGATGGTGCTGATTGGCGGTCTGCCGCAGAGGCAACAAGAGTAAATAACATGCGTGATGCATGGATATATTTCGGTGCGGCGGCAAGCCACTCCCATAACGATAATCTCAATCTTGGCCTCGAAGCGTTCGGATTGAATATTGCTCCCGACAACGGATATCCCGAAAAGACGGGAACAGACCCTGTAAGACGTCAGTGGACAAATGCGACGGTTTCGCATAACACTGCGCTTATAAATGAAAAGGATGTAATAAAGAATTCATCCAACAATGGCTTCCCGCTTCATTTCGATGATGCGGGGCAGGTGAAGCTTGTAGATGTTGATAATAAGAGCTCTTATGTTGAAGCAGAAAATTATCGCAGAACGCTCGTTATGATGAGAGTGGATGACAATATTTCATATACTGTTGATTTCTTCCGTGTAACGGGTGGCGACAAGCATACCTATAGCTTCCATGCTCTTGCCGAGAATGCAATCCCCGTAAGCGGTCTTTCAATGACAGAGCAGAAGGATGAAAACGGCAACTGGATTGGTACATATGCCTACACAAAGGATCGAAACGGAAATCTTGTCGAAGGCGTCAATGTTCCGTATCAGGACACAAAGGGCAATTGGGATAACCCGACGACGGGCGAACCATATATCCTCTCGGAAATGAATAAAGACCCGCATTCGTCAACTGCATGGGCAAGCGACAACACATTCTTCCCGCGCGGATATACATGGATGCAGAAGATTCGCCGCGATAAAGCCCCCGCGCAGAATATCGTTGTTGAATTTGATGTTGAGGATTATAGGAAAACGGTGAAGAATACAGGCGATATCCGCCTACGTATGACTCAGCTTAATACATTCGTTCCGAGTGAGGTTGCGATTGTCGGTGGACTCGTTCCGAGAAAGGACGAGAATAAAAACCTTCCCGAAACTCTCGATTACGTTCTTGTTCACAACGAGAAAAAGGAAGGCGAGGCAAAGCTTGACAGCCTCTTCACAACTGTCTTTGAACCGTATAAGGATAACAGATATATTGAAAATATCGAAGCCTGCGAGGTTTCTGGTGCTGCGGAAAATGATACAACTGTCCGCGCTGTCAAGGTCACTCACACAGGCGGAGCGAGAATTGATTATATCGTTTATTCCGAAGATAACGAAAAACTTGTCAAAATAGATAATCTCTTCGATTTCAAAGGCTTTGTCGGCGTATATTCCGTAAACGAAAGTGGTGAAGTTATCTATAAGTATGTCAACGATGGTTCGGTCATCGGAGATATTGTTGATAAGAAAGAAGCTTATGAAGGAACCGTTGTCGACTTTGACGGAGAAACAGATTTTGGCGATTTTGAAAATTATATCGATGTTGCAATGCCTGATGAGGAGATAAGCGATTCGCTTCTTGCGGATCTTGCAGATAAGTGGATTTATGTTGATAATGACGGCGTAGAGAATGCAGTATATAAGATTGTTTCGGCAGAGAAGCTTTCTGAAACGGCTATCCGCCTGAATACGGGTAACATAACGAATATCCGTGGCTATGTAGATCCGTTGAATCCTGAAGCAGGTTATGTATATAACATTTCAAAGGGAGATGCATTCAGAATTCCGCTTTCCTACAGTGATGATGCATCGCCGCATTTTGATCCGATAGAGAATATCTCAGCCACGGCGGGCGGCTCCTTGTCCGTCAAACTCAATGCTGTGAGCCCGCTTGATAATAAGAGCATAACATATGTAGGAACAGCTATTCCGAGAGGCGCATCCCTCGATTCCGAAACGGGCATGCTGATATGGAAACCGACTTCATCACAGATAGGTGAAAACCATATTGCAGTAACAGCTGTTGATTCGGACGGAAGACAATCGACGCTCCATTTCTCGGTAACAGTATATGGTTCAACCACAGATGGCAGTGGAGGCGGAACAACAAGCGCACCGTCCACACCGGTAACAACCACACCGACCATCCCCGCAACAAAGCCGGAGGATACGGACGATGAGAAGGACAACACTTCGTCCTCCACCGACAATGTAGATAAAACTCCCTCAGTCGGCGATGCCGACAGCTCCCTCGGAGAGGGAGCCGAAAACGTCCGCTTCATCGACCTCGGAAACCATGCATGGGCGGCTGACGCTATCCACACCCTTGCAGACGAAGGAATCATAAAGGGAACAAGCGAGAACACGTTCTCACCCGCAGCTAACATCACGCGCGCAGACTTCGCAATACTCCTTGTCCGCGCATTCAAGTTAGCTTCCGAGAGCGAAGAAAACTTCGCGGATGTTTCCGCTTCCGATTACTTCGCAAAGGAGCTTGCGGTTGCGAGAAACACAGGTCTTGTCAACGGCATCGGTGAGAATAAATTCGCGCCGAGAAACAACATTACACGTCAGGATATGATGGTAATCGTTTACCGTGCACTTGTTGCGATGGAGAAGGAATTTGACACGAAGGCAATCGCAGTAGCAGACTTTGCAAATGTCGCAGACTATGCAAAGGATGCAGTGGCAGCTCTCGTCAATGCAGGTCTCATCAACGGCAAGAACGGTC
>JAZSHZ010000123.1:0-4731 GCA_045533555.1 Eubacteriales bacterium | reverse complement strand
CCCACCTGAAGACTGTAGCCGTTACCAACCGTTTCTTTGATTATGGAGTTGAACATTTTCTTATACTTTGGGTTTGCAAAGAGGTTAAGATCTCCTTCAAAGCCGTAGCGATAGAGAACTTCCGCAACGGAAAGCCCATTGATGACCCAAATCCTGTTATAGCCTATTCCTACTTCATTTCCGAAGCCGTCGCGATCAACATCGTTGACATATTTCGTCAACATATCTCCGCCTGCGGTTTTGCAGAAAGAATCAAAAGTTGCTCCGTAGATCGGATCGACAAGCTTCTCTGTCGGATATCCGTCAGACGCCTTTGCGAGCCATTCAAACATCTCGCTCGTTTCCGGTTCCGAGTCAAGAGCGACTGCCGCAAGCGCGACAGAAAGCTGATGCATACCGAAATTTCCTCGAAGATCAGCATTCTTTGCACCCTTGAATACCTCACGAAGGATATTATCCTCAATGTTTTTGCGGATAAGCTCTTCGGAAGTTTTTGCATTTTCAAGGCCATAGAATTCCGCTTTCTCTGAAAGGTAATCAATTACCTCCGCTTCACCGAGCAATGGTTTGAATGCATCATATGCATAGATAAGCTCATTTGCAACACCGGGCTCCCAGATAGATCCGACGGTCTTGCCGCTGTATCCACCACCGTGGGAGTTTGCATAGTTGAGGCTTACCTTTGTGATATCATACCCGGGGTAAAGGTCAGCAACGCGGTCGAGAAGAATGAGACCCGCGACACCGTATTTCTTATCACCTGTATAAAGATATGCCTTTGTTAGCTCCGAGATTGCGAGACTGTAGGTCGAGCGCGCAGTTCCGTTAACACCCCACATCTGATGCATATAATATGCAAGCGGAGCATATTTCGGAAGAGACTTCGTTCCATATGTCTTATCATCAATCGACCAGCCGAAGCCATCGTCAACAAGCCATGTGTCTACTTCATCGGCAGGAATTCCAAGGTCTTTGTCAACATCGGGATAAAGAATATTCACGAGATACCCCTGCTCGCCTTTATCGACAAGCTCCTGATTCTTTCTAAAAGCTTCATCGCGATCAAACGTTCCGTCAGGCTGCAGGCCGAGCTTATAGAAGCTTTCGAAATCGTTTGACGGAAAACGCCTTTCGCATTCCGGGCACTGCACCTTCCACGGATGGTTTATTACATCGACCTTCCACGAATATGCTCCGTGGGTTTTCTGTATGTTCGTTTTGCAATACGGGCAGACATACGTTATCTCCGAGGGCGAATAGAGAGTTGCGATCGTATATGAACGCGGAATACCTTCGCCCGGCATACGCTCATAAAGTATATCCAAATTTGCACTATGCTTATCAGCCGCCTTGACAGCTTTATCTCTGAGCTCGCGCGCCCATTCATATTTTTCAATATTTTCAAGCGCATTCTTTCTCATCTCTTCCGTATACACGGTGAGCTTTGCTGCACCTTCCGCCGTTTCCGATACGGCAGATGAAATCGAAAAAGTTCCGACAAGCATCATTGCCGCAACACACAAAGAAATTATCTTTTTCATTTTCATTTCTCCTTTACTTCATATATTCAATGATGTTTCTGTTTTCCATCATAGAATGCATAATCATATAAAAACGCGGAATATGGAAAGGGCCCTTGAAAAGATTACCTTTGAGCGTTGTCGAAACGGAATTGTCATAATGGAGATAACCATACCATTCTCCATCCTCTTTATCAACGAAATGGGCCTCGGTATATTCAAGAAGCTTTTCATATTCGTTTTTATATTTTTCTTCACCGAGAGTTATATAAGCAAGGTAAAGCGCAATCAACGTCTCACACTGCGGCCACCAGAGTTTCATATCCCATTCGAGCGCTACCGGCGGCTCTCCGTTTATATCGCAGAATGCAATTATGCCACCATATTCTTTATCCAGCCCCAAAGGAAGAGTTATATCAATAATCTTTTTTGCAGCTTTGATTGCTTCATCGTTCCCTGTTATGAGACCTTCCGCCATAATAAACCACGCAGCTTCCATCGAATGCCCCGGATTTACGACTCTTCCCGACGGAGTATCGACAAACGCACCTTCTTCAGAGACGCTTTCAAGAACACCTCTGTCGGTTATATATCCACCATAGAGTATCTCATCAAGGCATTCTTTTGCAATCTCATCATATTTTTTCCCGATAGATTCAATGCTCCTCATCACCTGTGCGGTAGCAAGCATAATCATAACAGGAGAAAGCGCTTTCGTCTTGTTCGTTTCGGGATTGAACTTCGGCTCAGTTTTGCGAATGCCGCGGAAGCATTCATAAGCGACATTGAAATAATCCTCCGCCGCTTTCAGGACCGAAGCATCCCCCGTTGCCTTATAAAGCTCAGCACATCCTATCGCCGCAAAGGTTTCCGAAAAATAATACCTGCGTTTTCTCGTCTCCCTTCCGTCTGCCGTCACGGAGAAAAACATTCTTCCGTCAGCATCTGTACATTTCGGAAGGAAAGCATATATATTTTTTGCCGCACGCAGATACTCCGGATTCTTTTCAATCATATTATAAGCTTTTGAAAAGCTCCACAAAGCACGCCCCTGAAACCAGACACTTTTTTCCTCACCGTATATCTTGCCTTTCTTATCAAGGCTCGTGTATATTCCTCCGTTTTCATAGTCAACGGCATTTTCAAGCCAGAACGGAAGAATATTTTCCGTTAGTTCTTTTCTGAAATTCATTCTAACCTCCGTTATTTGAAAATAAAATTATACATTATTATTGCATTCACTATACCGAGAAGAATACCCGCCAATACCTGAAACGGCGTATGCCCGACAAACTCCTTAAGCTTTTCGCCAGGAAGATTATCATTCGATACGAGATTCTCAAAATAGCCCATAATCTCATTGAGAATCGCAGCCTGCCTTCCCGTCTCTCTGCGAACGCCCATCGCATCATGGCACACGACTATCGCAAGGATTGCGCTCATTGCAAACTCAAACGATGAAAAGCCACACATCAAGCCTGATATCGTTGCAAGGGATGATACAGTCGCAGAATGACCGCTCGGCATTCCACCATCACCAAAAAGGCGCGAAAACTCAAACTTTTTTACCACAATCCAATGGATGAACACTTTAAGTACCTGTGCAATGCCCCACGATGACAAAGCAGTTATCGCAAAAGGATTCTTGAAAATTGAAATTAAAACTGACAAATCAAAACTCTCCTACTCTTAAATATATAGATATATTTTATAATTTTAAAGCAGATTTTGCAATACCTATTTACTGATTATTCTCAAAATTTAGCTATTGACATAAAAAAAAATGCGTGATATAATTTCAACAATTAAATACACCAAACCGTTGAAGCGGGAATAAAGGTGATTATGCTTCCACAGAGAGTCCGCGTTGCTGAGAATCGGGCGAAAAACAGATCATCAAATGGGCCGCGGAGGGTGCAGTCAAATGTGTTTTACCGCACAGAGTATTCTGCAACGTTGCGACATACGTCAGTTGTCGTGGATATGTCAGTATCCGTTAAGCGCACGGCTTTGCCGTGAATCAAGGTGGCACCGCGAAAATGTTATTTCGTCCTTGACAGACAATATCTGTCAGGGTTTTTTATTTATTATGACTATCATAAACGGAGGTTTTATATTATGAAACTCAATGGAATTGATTTCGAGACCTATTTCAACAATTATCCGGACAAAAACGGCTATTTCGGAAAATACGGCGGAATTTTCATTGATGACAAACTCAAATCTGCTATGGCAGAAATTACTGAAGCTTATTATTCTATCTGCCAGTCAAGAAAATTCATAGCAGAGCTTCGCAGAATCAGAAAAGAATTTCAGGGGCGCCCTACCCCGGTCACACATCTCGAACGACTTTCTGATCTTCTTGGAGGAAAAGTTCAGCTTTATGCAAAGAGAGAAGATCTCAACCATTCGGGTGCTCATAAGCTCAACCACTGCATGGGCGAAGCACTTCTTGCAAAATATATGGGTAAAAAGAAAGTCATCGCCGAGACCGGCGCAGGTCAGCACGGTGTTGCGCTCGCAACCGCAGCTGCATATTTTGGACTTGAATGCGACATTTATATGGGCAGCGTCGATATAAAAAAACAAGCTCCCAATGTTGCAAGAATGAAGATTCTCGGTGCAAATGTCGTCGAAGTCACCCACGGTCTCCAAACACTTAAGGAGGCAGTTGACGCGGCATTCGATGCATACAGCAAGGAATACAACGATGCTATATACTGCATCGGCTCTGTTCTTGGCCCGCACCCCTTCCCGATGATGGTGCGTGATTTCCAGAGCGTTGTCGGAATTGAAGCAAGAGATCAGTTTATAGATATGACCGGCCACCTTCCGGATGCTATTGTTGCATGCGTCGGCGGCGGTTCAAATGCTGCAGGTCTCTTCGCAGGATTCCTCAACGATCCTGTTGATATCTACGGAATCGAGCCGCTCGGTCGCGGTCCGAAGCTCGGCGACCACGCCGCAAGTCTCAAATACGGTGAAGAAGGAATCATGCACGGTTTCAACAGCATTATGCTCAAGGATGAAAACGGCGACCCCGCTCCCGTCTATTCTGTCGCAAGCGGACTCGATTATCCGTCATCGGGCCCCGAGCATGCCTTCCTTCAGGAAATCGGCAGAGTCAAATATGATGTTATTGATGACGAAGAAACGATTGATGCATTCTACAGGCTCGCAAGACTTGAAGGAATCATCCCCGCTATCGAAA
>JAZSHZ010000313.1:0-4712 GCA_045533555.1 Eubacteriales bacterium | reverse complement strand
CGCATTTCTATCCGCCCCCAACTTACATTTATTCATTATATATTATATCATACATCTGTCAGTTCATCAAGAAGATGAACTGACCGTTTACGACAAATTTCATACCATTTGCGACAGATGGCAAAATAAAGATATTTTTTTGCTATAATGCTATATGTAAAGAAGTATTTAATTGTTTTATAGTATGGCTAAATGAATTACTTATTGTAGTTAATAAAATAACAATATAAATAACTTGAATTTCAAAATATAGCGAGGATGAATACAAATGAAAGGGATTATTTTAGCCGGCGGAAGCGGAACAAGGTTATACCCGGCAACAAAAGCATTGGTAAAACAGTTACTTCCCGTATATGACAAACCAATGATTTATTATCCGTTGTCTACCCTTATGCTTGCGGATATTAAGGACATCTTAATTATTTCGACTCCGTATGATTTGCCGGCTTTTAAAAAATTATTCGGTGATGGCAGTGCTCTCGGACTTAATATATCCTATGCCGAACAAGACAAGCCAAGAGGATTGGCTGATGCTTTTTTGGTTGGAGAAAAATTTATCGGAAATGATGATGTATGCCTTGTATTGGGAGATAATCTCTTTTACGGTCAAAGCTTCACCGAAATTTTGCAAAAAGCCGTCAATGAATTGGATGGTGCAACGGTATTCGGATATCCCGTCAAAAATCCCGAAGCATTCGGAGTTTGTGAGTTTGATTCAGAGGGTAATGTGATTTCGATTGAAGAAAAGCCTGAAATGCCAAAATCGAATTATGCCGTACCGGGCTTATATTTCTATAATAATGATGTCATTGAAATTGCCAAGAATATAAAACCTTCAAAGAGAGGCGAGCTTGAGATAACCGCTGTGAACAATGAATACATTAAACGTGGCAAACTCAAGGTTAAGCTTTTCGGACGAGGTATGACTTGGTTTGATACAGGGAGTCCCGGTGCTCTTCAGGAGGCGGGTGACTTTATCGGTATGATACAGGAACGTCAAGGTTATTACATATCCTGCATAGAAGAAATTGCATGGAGGCATAAGTTTATTACCGATGAACAGTTTTATAATTTGGGTATGGAACTCAAAAACAGTGAATACGGAAAATATATTTTAAGATTGGCAGGTGATGAAATTTGAGACATCTTATAACCGGTGGGGCTGGTTTTATCGGCACAAATTACATACGTTACATATTGCGAATGTATCCCGATGATGAAATCGTTTGTGCCGATAAGCTCACCTATGCCGGAAATTATGACAATCTGAAAGAATTTGAAGGTGAAAAACGATTTGCTTTTGAACAGATTGATATTTGTGACCGCAAAGCAGTTTACAGTTTGTTTAAAACATATAATATTGATTGTGTCGTCAATTTTGCGGCAGAAAGCCATGTTGACCGTTCAATCGAAAATCCCGAAATATTTTTGCAGACAAACATTATTGGAACTGAGGTATTACTTGATGCGGTAAACAAATATGGGATAAAGCGGTTTCATCAGATTTCTACCGATGAAGTATATGGAGATTTACCTCTCGACAGACCTGATTTGAAGTTTGAAGAAAATTGGAGTATTAAAACATCAAGTCCGTACTCAGCATCTAAAGCATCGGCAGATCTTTTGTGTCTTGCCTATTTCAGGACCTTCGGCACACCTGTTACCATTTCAAGATGCTCTAATAATTACGGTCCGTATCAGTTTCCTGAAAAGCTGATTCCGCTTATGATTGAAAAAGCACAGCGAGATGAAAGTCTTCCTGTTTACGGAGACGGCAAAAATATTCGTGACTGGCTTTACGTAGAAGACCATTGCAGTGCCGTAGATAAAATAATTCGGTACGGCAAGGTCGGAGAAATTTACAATATCGGCGGGAATAACGAAAGGGCAAACATTGATATTGTAAAGATTATTTTAGAAGCTCTCGGAAAGCCGGAAAGTCTTATAACCTATGTTAAAGACAGACCGGGACACGATAAACGATATGCAATAAATTCGTGCAAAATCCAAAACGAGCTTGGTTGGAAGCCGCAAACTGATTTTGATGTTGGAATGCGTCAAACAATCGAATGGTATAAAAACAATCCAAAATGGATTGAAAGAATATTAAACGGAGAATATAGAAAAACGAGGTGTTCATTATGAAAAAATCTATTTTAAAAACAATGTCGCTCCTTTTATGTACGGCAATGATGGCGATTATTATGTTGCCACAAGCGGCTTTTGCTGCAACCGATTATACTTGCTATATCGGCTCAAACGGTTATAGCACTCTTGCCGAAGCAGTAGAAGCGGCAAATACCGGTGATACCATCTGGATGACAGCGAATGATTCTGTCAGCACTACATTCGATGTTGACAAAAACCTTACCATTGAGCTTGAAGGATACACTCTTGCCAATGCTTGTATGCGTTTTGTCGGTGACATTACCGTAAACATCAATGACCGTGCAGGTACAGCGAAAATCAACACGAATCAGAACAGCGGATTTAAAGTTACAGATTATGAATACGATTCCAGAGTAAGAGCTGCCTTTTATCTTACAGGCGGAGCAAAGGTTATACTCTCCGGAACTACCGGGGGAACTGAAATTTACGGTGGTGCTCAGTGCACAGACGGTCTGACAATTCTTGAAAAAGCAGCTGTAGTTGGTAAAGGATGTGAACTTGTCATAAACGGCGGAAGTCTTGTATATTCGGGTTATACCGGTACTGATGGTGTTTTCGTTTGCGACACGGGTATATTGACACTAAAGGATATTTTAATTAGACGTTCTTCTTCAAATACAGGAGGAAGCAGTATTTCATATGCAAATGTTCCAACAATAGAAAATCCGCTTACCATAACCAAGGGACATTTCTACGGAGGTATGTGGGTTGAAGGCTCTTCTACCATTAACGGCGTTTACATTTCTCGCGGAACTCTTTCTTTTGATAAAATCGAAAAAGCTCTTCTCTATACTTCTGTCGGTTCCTATATAGATTATGACAAATCGACAAATAGTAACGGATGGGAAATTTTTGTTGCTTCCGAAAATCTTTCAACTGACACTGATATTGACAATGTTGTTGATAGCACCGAAACTTTGCGTGTAAGTGCAGGCGGAAATGTTTCTGCGGATGCCGGTCAAAAAGTTGTATTTCAGCCCCAGGTGACCGGCGGTGATGGCATGTCCGAAATCACATACGCATGGACTAAAGACGGTGCAGACACCGGAGTTACCACGGATGCATTTGTTATCGAAGCAACAACAAGTGCCGATGCAGGAGAATATGTGTTTACTGCAACGCAGGGCAGTAATTCCGTTTCGTGTACTTATGTGCTTTCGGTGCAAGCGGAGAACCATTCTCACCACGATATATCCTTTGACAAGTGGTCGGAAATGACAGATTTGCCCATAATGTCAGGGAACTATTACCTTGAAAACGAAGTGACGCTTTCTGCAATATGGACAGTGCCTCAAGGTGTGACAAATCTTTGTATCAATGGCAGAGTTATTGACTTGAATTCTTATTATATCAATGTTCCTGCGGGAGCTGCCTTGAATATTTACACTTGCGAGGATTTGAAGCAATATTATGATGTTTCGGATAATTTATGGATTCCGGTAGGTGGATTTACGGACGAAAACAAAGAGCGATATACTTCTGGAGGTGTGATTACCGGTGGCAGCAATTCGGCAATTTTTGTAAACGGAGGATCCCTAACCTTGAACGGAGGAGCAATTGCGGGAAACACAGGAAATGCCGGTGGTGTTACACTTATGAATGGTGCAACCTTCACCATGAATGGCGGAGATATTGTCGGTAATTCGTCAAAAGGTGATGCCGGTGGTGTTATGAATAATAATTCCACCTTTACCATGAATGGCGGACGGATTCATAACAACTATGCTGCAAACAATGGCGGCGGTGTGTTCAATGTATACGAAAATGCGTTGTTTACAATGAACGGCGGAAAAATTTATGACAATATTTCAAGCGTTGGAGCCGGAGGAATCGGAAACTATGAAGATGCTGAAATGATAGTCACCGGCGGCTCAATTTGCGGTAATTCAACGACTTGGGGCGGCGGTGGAATATTTAACTACCACAGCACACTTACGCTCATGGGAGGAGTTATAGATAACAATTCTTCCACATGGGGAGGCGGTGCAGTGCTTAACGAAGGAATTTTGCATATTTCAGGGGCACCGGTTATAAAGGATAACTTTGTGAATGAAACTCCGAATAACATTTACCTGCTTTACCCGGAATTTCCCATTGTTGTTGATGGACCAATATCTTCCGGACCGATTCCTGTCAGCGTTTACCCTGACGAAGGTCAGCTTGATGATGATTTCAAATTTACAGAAAGTACGGATGTTTCTTTGAATGATGCTTCTGATTTTGAATATGAATACGAGGGCTACCGTGTTGAAAAGAAAAACGACGGACAGCTTTATATCGTTGCGTATGAGGAACCCAAATACGAAGCTGAAACCGGCGGCTCTGTTGATGTACAGGAAAACGAAGATGACGGAACGGTTACACTCTATGTTTCCGTACCCGACGGATTTAGCTTTGTTGGCTGGCACGACGGGACAAAAATTATTTCAACGGATAATCCCTATACCTTCGTTCCCGAAGCCGGAAAAACTTATACAGCGAAACTTGAAGAAATACAGCCCGATCCAGTAAACAAATACACGATAACGGCAAATGCAACCGAC